>CAMJAP010000042.1 GCA_946403625.1 uncultured Lachnospiraceae bacterium | reverse complement strand
CAGCGTCTTTGCCTGCCTGCTGATCTCCGGTTCCCGGTGCCTTGATCTCCGGTCCCTTCAGATCTGTCGCCGGTTTCGATGCTTTCACTTCCGGTGCCTTGATCTCCGGCCCCTTCAGATCTGCTAACGGTTTGGATGACTTCAGCGTTCCTTCACTCATCGGTCCACCCTTCAGATCTGCTACCGGCTTATCCACAGACGGCATCTTCGGCAGTTTACCTTCGATCGCGTCGTTATCCTCATAGAGGGAGAATCCGCCACGCAATACCGATTTCTGCAATGTGGTTTTTCCAGTTTCCTTATCTAACAGATAGCTTTCCGAAGAAACCCAGCCCTTGGTCGCCACCACATGATAGTTGCCCGCTTTGTCGCGATCGTAAACTTTGGTACGTCCCAGGAAATCGCTGTGTGTCTTGACATACTCCACTTTGCCGGTCTTTTCGTCTTTGACTCTTGCAAAGTGATCACCGGACATATTCGCCAGTGTTTCAATCTTGTTGGTATCCTTATCAAAACGCTTCTTGATCTGCATACCCGCAAAACTCAGTGCAGAGAATTCGGAACAGTACATTTCTGCCTTCATTTTGCCGGTATCCTTATCTTTATAGAACGCCTGCTTAAACTGCAAGCCCTGAGCGATCTTGACCTTGGAAAGCTTCATCACCTTCTTGCCGGTACCGTCGTCTACACTCTTAAAACGCATAAACGGTACGGAAACCTTGGTGGTATTGCCGTCTTTATCCGTCTTCCAGTTAAATCCGCCCAGCAGTGAACGATTCTTGGTACCGTCCGCATTCTGGCCCCATTTGAACGCTCCACCCAGGATACTGCGTGTGGTATTACCATCTTTATCTTTGCCCCAGCTTGCCAGACCAAAGACATTACAGCTGACGGATCCGTCTTTCTTCAGACCGAAATTCAACTTGCTGCCCAGATTAATACCAAACCTGCGCTTGCCGTCCTTATCCCGTCCGAGTACCAGCAGACCGCCGAACCAGCTCGATGTAACTTTGTGCCGGTTCGCATTCGCCACATTTTTGTCCTTCTTCTTGGATGCCGCTGCGCCGCCTTTCGGATCCGCGGCTTTACCGCCGGCCTTTTTACTGCTCTTACCTCCGGCTGCGACTTCCCCTGCTTCGCCTTCCTCTTCTTCGTTCTCCTCCTGCTCTGCCTCGCCTTTGGTGTTTGCTTTGATCGCACTGCCCTTTCCGGGTTTCGCCGCGTTGCCGGCTGCTCCTCCTGCAGCACCTGCCCCGCCAGCTACAGCACCACCGGCTGCAGCTCCCGGCTTGGCGGTTTCCCCCTGTTTCTTGGCATCGCTCATCTTCTTGGCACTTTCGGTTACCTGTGCCCCGCTGCTACCGCCTGCAGGATTCTTTCCGCCTTCAAATTTTGCACCGTTACCGGTACTGCCCGGCTTATTTCCGTCAAATTTATTGCCGTCTTTGCTGTCCTTACCGCCTTCTTCTCCGTCTCCGCCTTTTCCTTCGCCGGCTTCTCCTCCGCCCAGTGCTTTCTTCAGGGCATCCTTACCGTCACTGCCGCCTTCTTCTTTCTTATCCTTGGCTCCGATCCCCGGCATACGGGACTTCAGCACGGAACCTGCCGTCACGGCAATTGCCTTACCGGCTTCCATCAGACCTGCTGCTTCCTTCTCCTGTGCGCCTTCCATAGACGCTGCCGTAGAACTGATCAGACCGGTGATCATCGTACCCGCATTCTCAATGGCGAACGCACCGCCGATGATAAATACCATTCGGATGACCAGATCGCCTTCCGTTGTTTCCGTACCGAACTTGATATCGCCGCTCAGGATTGCCGGCGCAATGATCAGATACAACTGCATCGCTACGATGGAGCCGTACCCCGAAAACAACTGCCCGACAAACATATCCTTCCACTGATTATAGTTCTTGCCTTCGTCCAGCGGCATCGAACATGTAAACAACGGTGCTGACAGATAGAGTAACAGCACATTAAACATACGATTGATGAACTTGAAACAACAAGTGATCAGGATCTTTAAAAAGATGAGCGCCACACCAAAACCGACAACAAAGTTCATCTTGGCAAAGTCAAAATCTTTTTCTACCTGAGCACTGTCGTAATAATCCTTGGGACCGTTGACATAGTCCGAATAATAATATGCCACACGAAGCTCGTCCGTAATGCCCGCCTTATTATCCTTCGTGCTGACATTATAGATCTCATTTCCCTCTTTTGCCGCATCCATCGTGCTCATACAAAAGATCACACGGGCAAGTGTTGTCTTGGTACCTTTGACATTATCTCCGGCCGACGCCTCTCCGGCCACCGTGATCCCATCCGTAACCGAGATCAGTATCCTGCCGGAAAGCATGATCAAAAACATACAAAGCAGAGGGATCATGATCAGTTTCAGAAATGCTTCGAAAGTAAGACGCATGACCTTGCTCACCGGGTTCTTCATCTCACCGCTCAGATCCGCCATGGAGCGCATCACCGCAACGATGGCAAATGCGATCATCAGAACCAGTGCGATCGAGATCAGGATCCATGTCGCCTTTTGCACCGATGATCTGGAGAAAAACAGTTCGAGCATATAATAATTATTATCATCGTAAGATACCGGTTCAATCCCCGCAAATGCATTAAACACCTTTTGGACAATATCCATGATGTGCAGCAGTTCTTTCAATACTTCATACAGGAATCCCGCCAGGATCTCATAAAGCAGCTGGATCAGCCACTTGAACAAAGGCAGCAAAACATCGATCAAGAGCGGCTTGAGGATGTTCTCAAAGACCCATGTGAACAGTTTGTTCAGCAGACCTGCGAAAAAATCGATGATCGGCTTCAGGATCGCGTTATATATCGCTTTGAAGATGCTGGAGAATAATCCCAGATAAACGGTTTCCACGCTGCCTAAAATCCTTTCTACCTTTGTTTACAAACTCTGTCAGCTAACTGTTTCGTCCGAAACGATCAGCCTTTCTTTAACATACTGACTGCCTTCAGTCCCTTTCCGAACGCCGTCTTACCAAGCATACTGCCCATCGCCGAATTACCGTCCAGCTGTCCTGCCAGAGCCGGATTGATCACTTTCAGGATCAGGTTTCGGCTGGAGAAGATGGCAAAACTGCCGCCGATCAAAAACAGCAGGTTCACATAGATCATCTCCGTATTACTCAGTCCGGCGATGGAAAACTTGTGCTTGGTATCGATCAGCATCGGTAAAAACATCATATACAGCCGCATCGTTATGATCGGCGATAGCCCGCTGACCAGATAGGCTACAAAAGTATCTCTCCATTGTCCGAAACTCTTGCCTTCATCCAGCGGCATATAAGCCACAAAGATCGGACTGATGATATACAGGATCATCAGCATGAACAGCCGCTGGATCGATCCGATAATGGTAGCCAGCAGGATCCCCAGCATAAATACGGTCGCCACCAGGATGATGATCCAATTGAAATGCATATAATCAAAGTTCTCTGTCACATTGGATACATTGGCATATTTGGCTCCGGTTTTATATGCTTCCAGGTCCCCGGATTTGTGCCGGTTCTGTGCCAGCATATAAAACAGCAGATCACCCAGAGACGAAGAACTGTTTTCCGAATTGAGGTGGTAATGTACCTGCAGCAGCACCTGCGTGATCATCTGTATCGCAAACAGACATGCAAACTGCAGCAAAGCAAAGGTCAGACAGCATTTCAGACTGGTTCGCAATACGGCGCTGATCGGCTTTTTGTTCTCAAACGGGGAATCCGCCATGGAACGCAGCACCGAAATGATGGTCGCCACCATACACAGAACCAACGAAATACCCATGATCATCCAGAATGCCTTCTGCACGGTTCCCAGACCAAACAGGTATTGAACAATGCCCTGATTGGACAGTTTTCCGTTGATCGTGAGCTGTGTCAGGCCGGAGAAGATAGAAAAAATGTCCTCCAGAAAATCGATCAACTTGAGCAGTATAACCCATACTTCCAGCAAAATACCGCTGAGAGCCGCCATGATCAGTTCCCCGATCAGTTCCACCAGAATGTTGAATACATCCTTGATGACCGGCATCAGTACTGACTCCATCACCCATCGCAATATATCCTGTAAGATTGAAAGAAAACTCAGATTCACAGGAACCATACCATCGTCTCCTTATTTCTGTCATCCCCTTGCGGAGATCATCGAACCTTCACATGCGTATTCAGATATCTCAGATACGCCAGCAATCCGATCACTGCGAGGATCACCAGCCCGACCGCGATCGCCGCACCTTTATTGAATCCATACCGTACCACAAACTGCTCACCGGAGTAATTTCCTGCGTCATCAAATACATAGAACCAATACTTGCCGGTGTCTGTCAAAGTATAAACGATCGAATCATCACTGTACGGTTTCTCGTTGAGATATATCTGACATCTCCGGATATCATCGGAAACATAGCCGATATTCGCCTGGTTCGGATTGACCTGCACAAAAAAGCGCGGCCGCACACGATCCAGTTCGTAGCTAACTTCGTAGGTCACTTCCCCGTCCGTCATCTCGATCAGATATTTTCCGTCCTCACGCAGCAGTACGGTATGTGCATCTGCTTTGTAGGCTGTTGTACACGGCAGATCATCCAGATAGATACCGCCGAGCATATAGCCGTCCGGTGTATGTACCAATGCCAGATCATTTGCCGCATAATCAATGATACGGAAGGAAAATGTCGGCTTTACATCCTCATACACCTCCACAAACACCGGATCGGAAGATACGGGGATCAGCAGATAACTGCCCGCCTCGGTAAAGCGCCCCGGATTTTCTTCTTCGTAAAGTTCCCCGTCCTTATAGATCAAAAAATCCAGACCGTCCGCCGCTGTAAGTGTTACGGAAAGATGTGTGATACATCCGTTCTGCACATCCGTATAAAAGCTCTGTCCGCTGATCAGTGTATGTTTGTAATAACCGCTGACGGCATCGTAAACCGAATTCATCCCGGTTCCTTCATTGATCCCGTCCGTGATATAGATATCATCGATCTCGCCGATATCCCCCAGTTTTTCCGCCATCAGTTCATTGAGTTTATCCTCATTGATGGTCCCGTCAGGATTGAGCAGTTCGTCTTCCAGCCATTCATTGTCCTCGAAGAGTGCATCCAAAGTTGCCTGTTCCTCTTCGGACAGATCGTCATATTTGCGTCCGATCTCGTCCAGTTCCTCATCGGAAAGCCCCTGCACATCATAATCACCGGTTCCGGTTTCAAAGATAACGCCGTTATCCAGAGCGGTTGCCTGTGTTGACTGCACCTGTGCCTCCGGTTCCATAATACGAAAACGGATCGTCGTTTTATAATGTGTTGTGGTGATACCGTCAGTCTCATCCAATTGGAGGTTCATGACATAAACACCGACCGCCTGTATCGCGGTACCGCTGGAATACTTGATCGGCTGACCGTCTTTTTCCATCGTATAGGTCAGATTGGCCGGAATATCGATGATCACCGCTTTGGATGTCATACCGCCGTTACTTACATTCATATAAATGAAATAGCGATTGTTCAAACTTTCCTCATACAGATCAAACTCCGAGTTATAGCTTTCCATCAGATATACATCACGGGTCTGCTCCGTCGGCTGCTCCTGAACCGTCTGCTGACCGCCGTCACCTTCTCCCGTGCTCAGATCCACCGCTACATCCGTCGCAAGCACAACACTGCCCGGTGCTGCGATACTGCCGAACCACAGCCCCAGTCCCACTGCCGCCGTACCGAGCAACCGTCTGCCGCTCCATTTTATATTTTTAAAAATCCCTGCTCTCAATGTCAGCCCTCCGCGTCTGCACTGTCCTCATCATTATCCTGCTCCAGGATCAGGTAGTTACGCTCGTCCAGATCATAGAACACTTCATCGCTGTAAAAAACATTATTTCGTACATCCGTCATATCCATCTGCCCGAACTCATAAAGCGGGCACTTATAGCTCGGTGTAAACTGTGTCTTAAGCGGATTATTACCAAAGGTAACGATAATGGAGTTACCGGTGGAATATTTGTTATTCAGCTTCATCAGTTCGGACGGATAGATCAGCGGGCGGTTGGTCAGCTGGTTCGAGAAGTTGACCTGCTCGCCCTTATCGCCGGTCGATCCGGATACACTGGTGGACCGTACCGTCATATTACCGCACAGTTTCGAGAACTCTTCGCAAGTACCGATATCGTTGGAACCGATAAACATCTTGATACCGCAGTTACCTTTTACGATATCCGCTACCGTTTCGCCGTAGACATTATTGAGCTGTGCAAAAGACTGGATGATCATATGGAACCAGATCTTTCTGGAACGGCCTACGGTGATCATCTTGTCGAACTTGTCGATCTTGGGCATGTTACCGAACTCGTCGAGGATGAAGTATACATTTCTCGGAAGAGACAGATCCTCACGACCGGATGCCACCTTGATGAGTGCCTTGTAAATGCACAGGATGAATACCGCTGCCAGTGCATGACGGGTATCCTTTTCATCCGGGATCTTTAAGAACAATGCAGTCGGCTCGTAAGCGAACTGCGCCGGCTCGATGTCGGTTGCCGCCGTCAGCGCGCACAGACCTTCGTCATTGAACATCGACAGTTTATCAAATGCGATGGACATATAGGAAGACAAGGTCTGATCCGCTGCGGAAAGCACCTGTCTGGAAAGACCCACGGCCTTGGACAGCTTATCGCGCCCCTTAAAGTAATCTTTCAGCGCCGCAAATTCGTTCTCGGAATTCATGATCGCCTTGGACACATTAAAGAAGCAGAATTTCTCCTTGGTCATCTCCAGTTCCGGATTGGCAGAATCTTCCAGCATTGCAAGGCATGTTGCCATGATGATGGAACGCGCACCTTTTTCCCAAACCGGATCGTCCTTGGATTCGATCGGACAGATAACGGAGATCAGGTCGTTCAAGTCTTCATACATCTCATCGTAAATCTTTTGCTTTTCCACACGGATCTTGCCGATGAGTGCCTTGCGGTCAGAATATGCCTTGCCGTCATACTCATACCATACATCGCCAAAGGTCTCCGCAGGATCCACCAGTTCCAGCCCTTCCGCTTCTTCGATGGGGAAAGTATTTTCATAGATCTCATCCCCGACTCTCAAATATTCCTGATAGCGGTCGTAGATATCGCCCAGCGGATTCCAGCGGAAGGACGAATACGGATCACGCAGATCCAGCACCATACATTTATAACCATGCTCTTTGAGCATCTTGGAATGCATCTGGAAAAGTTCGCCTTTCGGATCGGTACAGATCATGGAAGACCCTGCCGACGCATGTCCTAAGATCTGGATGACCGGGTTAACAAAGGTGGTGGTTTTACCGGAACCGGTAGCACCGATGATAATACCGTGGCACGGCGACATCAGGTTGATATCCATATCTTTCTTTTTCTGGTTGTATACCGCAAATACGGGGATACCGTCTTTTTTCTCTTCGGACAGCGCATTATATTTCTTATGCGGGAACAGATCGTCGCGTTCCTTATCGGTTAAGAAACGGGAATTTTCCAGATTGCCTTCGATACCCTCCACTTTGGAACGCAGCATCTTGCCGCCGTTCTTAAACGGTGTGCCACTGCCTACAGCAAAATACAAAACGAGGATCAGGACTTCCAGAACCAGGCCATATAAATAAGTGTTTCCCCATCCCATAACGGAAAGGTTAAAGTAGCCGTCCGTTTTCATCTGCACGCCATCTGGGGATAATACAAAAGCCGTATAATCCGGATACTGTTCTGCAGCGATCGCATACAGTTCCTCATCGGTCATTTCCGTACCTTTTGCCTTTTCGTTTTCTACCAAAATGGTATGCACTTTTGTCAGCATCTGGTTTTTTACGGAAGCCGGTGCATTTCCCGGAACTCCGATAAAATTCCACTGCGCCATCGCGACCAGTGCACCGATGATGATCGCCAGCACCAGACCGATCCCTGCCCAGATTGCGAGTCTTTTCCCGAATTCCTTCCAATCCATCCGTATCCCCTCCTAAAATATGCTCTCCTTCTCGGCTTCCCCTTGAGAGAAAGGCAAGATTCTATAGTTATCTGCCTACGACTTTTCTCCACATTATCTTCAGATCCAATCGGCCTGTATAAACTGCCGCCAGGAACAGCGAGATTGCAAGTCCTGCAATTCCATACACCAGGATCAATCCTTTACTGCCAAAATACATCTGATTTTTCACCGGATCATTTGTGATGAAATAATTTACGATCGATGTCGCATTGAATCCGCTGTGTAACAACACTCCGTATGCGATATTATCCTCTTTCATCGCCGTCTGTGCCAGGATCATCCCGATCACGAATGCATACAGTATCCATACCACATTTCCATGCATCACCGCAAAAATGATACCGGTGAACAAAATTGCCTTTTTTTCGGGAATATGTTCCAAAAAAGTATTGAGCATGAATCCCCGGAAGATCATCTCTTCCAAAAGCGGTGCCAGGCAGATCATCGTGAACATCTTGAAAATGACATCCCGATTCATGTACAGTGTTTCCGTTGCTTTCGCATACCCCAATGTCTTGATCGCCTCCGGCATAAAGGTCAGAAACGCGGATACCGCCGTTGCTGATGCAAACCCGAAGATCAGAAATCCGACTGCTTTCACCGGTCGCATCTCCCGCACAAACATGGTGGATTCCTGCCAGATATTGCTGCCCCTCCGCCTTGACATACGATCCAGGATCCATAAAGTGACAAATGTACCGATCGTCGTATAAAAATTTGTTCCGTAGACGAAAAACTCTTCAAAATCCATTCCGTCCCGGCTATAGCCTCCCAGCACATAGCCTGCCATCAGACAAAGTGATGGTATGGTGGCATATAGCAGTAATGGCCCCATAGCCCGCAGAACCAATCCGCCGTAATAGTAGATCTTCTGCTGGGTGGTCAGAGGTCCTTTCGGCCATTCTTTGCGCTTGACCGGCTGAATGGACTTTTCTTCTTTCTTCTTCCCGACCTTGACCGGTTTTTCCCTTTTGGCACCGCTTTTCACCGCTTCGGCCGCACCTTTCATCCGGCTTTCTGTCGAAGTCGCTGCGGTGTTTTTCTTCTCCGTTGCAGGAGATGCTGCATCACGGCTGCTATTCTTTTTTTTCTTTTCTCCGCCGCCTGCCATACAGATCAGTCTTCCAAAGTCAAAAAGCCGGAAAACCCGGTCACATCAAAGATCTCACGCACCTGCTGGTTCGCACCGCGGATCAGCATCATGCCGCCGTTGGCATTGACTTTTTTCTGCATGGTCAGCAAAGCACGCAGCCCCACCGACGAGATATATCCGGTCTCGGACATATCGATCACCAGATCAAACTTGCCTTCCGCTGCCAGCGCCTCCAGATCCGCCGCCAGCTTCGGTGCGGTTCTGGTATCGATCTTCTTCTCGGTTTTATAGATTGTTTGTTCTGCCATTTTCCTATTCCTCCGTTTTTGTGATTAGTTGTCTTCGATCGGCTCGCCGTATTCGTTCAGGTAGATCACCTTTCCGTCCGGGCCGTAGATGAACAGGTTGCCGTCTTCGTCTTCGTAGCAGTAGTCGTCTTCCTCTTCCTGCTCGGCTTCGATTGCCTGTTTCCGATACTCGGCCATCTCTTCTTCCGGAATGGTACCGTTGTCGATCAGGTATTCTTCCGTCTCCATCTCGCCGTTTAAGATACCTTCGGCCTGTCGTGCCACCTCGTAATACAGTTCGTCGTCATCGATATCATCCAAAATGATCTCGTCATTCGGGCCCGCATGAAAACCGAGGATCTGCAATTCGCTCTCCCCGCCTTCCCCGGCCGGCTGCAAAACGATAAAATCCTGTCCGCGCACTCCCAGCGTCAGAACAGGCTCGTAAACATGCTCGTTCCCCTCCGGATCCACCAGCACCATTTCCAGTTTCTTTTCCTGATCTTCCGCCATCTGCTCTCCTCCTTTTGAACCACAATATACACAACCGTGTTGTTTTTATTGCATATTGTACTATTATTTTATACCATAATTAATTTTTTATGTCAATTTTGCACATACTTATAACATGTTTTATTTCTAGAACAATCATATCATTCAAAGTGCAACAAAAGTGCAAGTGTCCGTTGATACTTTTTCCCAAACTCTTCCACTTTTTCAGAACCGGTTTCCGAGACTCATTTCCGCCCAGGAATACTGCGACATATATTCTCCGCTGTAATCATTCAATGCAAGCGGATTTCCTTCCAACAATTTATAGTAATCACAATCGATCTTTTCGCAGTTGACCGACAGGCTGTTCCATCCTTTGATCAACACATCTCCTACGCCTGCTGCTTCCAGACTCTGTTTCAGATCCTGCACCAGAGTACGCAGCCAGGATTTACGCGAATTGGAATTGTCATCTTCAAACAAGATCCCCAGCAGTTCCGCCATATTGCAGACCGCACCCTTACGGTCGATCAGATACGCTAGCAGTTCCTTACTCCTGCCTCTGTGGAAAGTCAGCGGTTTATCCCCGACAAAGACTTCAAAGCTTCCGAAACAGATCACACGCAGGCGTTTCTCCGCCGTTTCCGGTGCCGCTTCCTGCAGCGGTTTGCGCAGATTTTCCAGTGCATTCTTGACATCCTCCGCCGAGGCCGGTTTTAATAGATAATCGCTCACATGCAATTTCCATGCATCCAGTGCATATTCCTGATACGCCGTGACCATTACGAGATTCGTATCCGGGCTGCATTTTCGGATTGCAACCGCCAGTTCCAGTCCGTTCATCCCCGGCATCTCGATATCTTGAAAAACGATATCGTAAGGTGCCCCGGCTTTGGCGGATTCTTCCACACTTGCCAACGCTTCCTTCGGATCCGTAAAGGTATGCAGATCGATGCCTTCTCCCAACGCCTCCGTTACCGATTCGGTAAGTCCGTCGATTCCCATCTGCTCATCATCCACGATCAGTATCTTCATCCTGCACCTCCTATTTCGTTGCTGTGTTACCGTTACCGTTTTCCTTCGGAATACATATGATCATCTGCGTTCCTTTTCCGATTCTACTCTCAATGATCAGGCGGCCGCCGTATTCGCGGATGCGTTCCTGTACATTAGCAAGCCCCACATGCCTTCTTCCGTCGTTGCCTTCGCCACCGTTTTCAATGATGTTCTTTTCCCAGGCCGCCACATCAAAGCCTTCGCCGTCATCCTCTACCACCACATAGCATTCTCTGTTCTCTTCAAAACTGCTGATGCGGATCTGTCCTTTTCCGTTCTTTGCGCGTATACCATGTCGTACTGCATTTTCCACCAGGGGTTGCAGTGAAAGCGCCGGCAAGGAAAACTCCTGCTCCTTGATGTCATATTCCACATCCAGTGCATCCGGAAAGCGCAGCTGCTCGATTGATAAATAAAAACGAACATGCTGCAGCTCATCTTTAAAAGAGACCGGTTCCGAACGATCCATCTGTTCAAAATTGCCCCGCAGATATTTCGAAAAATCGTAGATAGCTTTTCGCGCCCGCTCAGGATCCTTCGCGCAAAGCACATAGATCGCATTCAAAGTATTATAGATAAAGTGCGGACGGATCTGGCTCATCATCAAACGCATATGGCTCTCTCGCAGCTGCATATCCTTATGTGCCATCTCCGCCCTGCGCTTAGCCGCTTGTACCAGCATCATAACGCCGTTCAGGATACCATAGAACAGGATCGTCGTCAGCATAATACCCATATAAAACGAATTGAATCCGTACATATACATCATCAGGTCACCGATCGCACTGATTCCGATCACGATAAAAGCCCACTTATGCCAGAAGCCATCATGTTTACGCAGGCGATAGATATTCTTCTCCAGCATGATCACAACAAAGACCAGGATACTGACCTGTACGATCATCAGATTTTCCCGCAGATCCTTAATATCCGCGATCTGCATAAGCAACAATACTGCATCCAATACAAGATATATCTTATTTGCCCATCCGTAGATCCTCTCTTCCGGCTGCAAATGACGCAAATACGCTGCCAGCACTGGGATCATCAGGAGCAAAAAGATCAGAGAAGCGTATGTAAGGAAACCGTCAAACGGAAGCATCATTGCATATATGGACGGTGTATCCGTAAACTTCCACAACCCCAGCAGGAGCAGCATCAATCCCATATAGAATACAATACTCTGCTCGTTTGTTTCCTTGAGTTGTGAAGTAGACAGCATCATAAATATGATACCGCCTATAATGCAAAGTATTGCGACGGAAACGATCGCCGCTTCATCCAGAAGCATTTTTCCCGAGATCACATCACGCCGTCCGGTATAGATCACCGGATCCCGATCCGACACTACCCGGTACGCCGGGATCGTGACAATACGCAGGGTTTTTCCCTCATCCGTTTTATCCACCGGTATAAACACCCAATAGCACCCGGGACTGTGTCCGATATGATCCGCTCTGGGTTCTCTGCATGTATAAATCTGTTTTCCGTCAATATAGACGTCCACATAGGTATGTACCACCCAGATTCCCAGATCATCCCGTTCCGTCAAAAGTCTGGTGACCGGGATATCATAGATATAGCGGATGCCGCCATACGAAGGGATCTCGCTTTTGGACGTCAAAAAAGCCGAAGTATTTAACTGCAGCATTTTGGGATCTTCCCTGCGGTTCAATTTGTACCCGAAACTGCCCATCAGCACAACATAAATGGACGCAAGAAAAACAAGAAGCAGGATGCCTGCTTTCAGCAACCATCCTGCATTAATCTTCTGTTGTTCGTCGTATCTTTGTTCCGGCATATTATTTTGCCTCTTTAACCCCCTGTACACCTACACCTGCCGCAGAAAGCAAAACCTTGGCGATCGGCCAGATCGGACTGTCTGCCCCCGGAATATAATGCATATCCACCGGGAACTGCGGTGCCATCTGCACAAAGAAATTGACTGCGGCAAATCCGCCCACGACCGCGGTAACGATCACGACGGCCGGTCTAGTGGCCTTCATTGCGAGATATCCGCACAGAACGCCCGCCGCCACACCGACCAGTGCTGCAAAAGCCGGATACAGAAACTCCGGGATCGAGAGCTGCTCTGCGATCGTTGCTGCCAGCATCGCCGCCAGATTATTCTGAACAAAATGATAAACGGCGATCCCGATACCAACCTGCACATAAAAGACTGCCAGTGCCGCACAGACAAGTCCGATCACCGCTTGGATCATCAGCATGGATTCATTACTCAGATTCATCCCGGCAAGAATATTATGCGAATGCGTAAAACCGACACAAAAGCCGATGACGGACAATGCCGCTTTATAGATGCCGTATCCTTCCAGACAGATAAAGCCGGCGATCAGCATCCCTACAACACAGAGCAACACACCTTCAAATTTGATATTGGCAAGTTGTGACAACAGGTCTTTTCCGACACCGATCGTCACATCCGTAGCATTTCCCGATCCTTCTAACAAAATACCGTTCCACATAGCCTGCTCCTTTCATGCCCCTCATCCGTCGTTTCGCGCCGCCTTCCCCAAAAAGGGAGAAGACAAGATTCGTGGTGTTGCATCCACTATAGCATCCTAAGTGCAAGAAAAGTGCAAGCATATGTAGAGACGATTAAAATTTTAAAGTACGAGACCGAACTTCTTCGGACTTACTGTCCCAGGTCGTACGGTGTTACCTGATATACGTAATAGTTCAGCCAGTTGCTGTAGAGCATATTGCAATGGCCTCTCCACTGCAGTCTGGGTTTCTGCGTCGGGTCGTTATTCGGATAGTAGTTCACCGGAATGTGGATCGGCAGATTCTTTGCCAGATCTCTCTTATATTCCGCATCCAGGGTATATCGGTCATACTCGGGATGGCCCATCAGAAAGATCTGCTTGCCGTCCTCCGCAATACTGAGCAGTACTCCGGCATCCGGTGACTCGGCCAGAACGGTCAGTCCCTCCTGTGCATGCAATACCTCCGGTGCTACCGTGGTATGTCTGGAATGGGGCGCAAAGAAGAAATCATCAAACCCGCGCACCAACGGCGTACGGCGATGCTTTACTTCATGCTCGTAGATACCGAAGAGTTTTTCCGGCAACTGGATCTTCTGCAATCCGAAATGATAATACAGCGCCGCCTGCGCCCCCCAGCAGATATGCAGCGTGGAAGTCACATGCGTCTTGGACCATTCCATGATCTCCACCAGTTCATCCCAATAGTCCACCTCTTCAAACGGCATCTGCTCCACCGGTGCGCCGGTGATGATCATACCGTCGTAACGGTGCTGACGAACGGTATCAAAGGTCTCATAAAAACGGTTCAGATGATTGACCGATGTGTTCTGCGAAATATGACTCTTTACCATCAGGAAGGTCACATCGATCTGCAGCGGCGTATTGGAAAACGCGCGCAAGAGCTGCAGTTCCGTATCCTGCTTGATGGGCATCAGGTTCAGGATCACGACCTTTAGAGGACGGATATCCTGATGCGATGCTCTGTTTTCATCCATTACAAATATATTTTCATTTTCCAGCTGTTCCTTTGCCGGCAGATCATTATGTACTTTGATCGGCATATTGTATTTCCTTCTTTCACTCTATATATTTCCTGTCCCGGCAGTGCCTTAAGGAAGATCTTTCTATAAAACTTCCGGCATAAACTCTGTCAGGAATTCATCTTCGGTTACAATGCGAACCCCGAGCGCTTTGGCTTCTTTGTTCTTGGTCGACTGGGATGCGGCATCGTTATTGATCAGGCACAGCGTTTTGCCGGTTACTTTTCCCGTTACCTTGCCGCCTCTTGCCTCAATCAGCGCCTTCAGTTCATTGCGGTTCTCAAAATGATTCAGACCGCCCGTGATCACAAATACCGATCCTGCCAGTGTCTGTTCGGTATTGCTTTCCTCCGGCTCCGTAAATTCCAGTTCCGCTGCCAGCGCATTCATTTCCTCCAGCTTTTCTTCATCGTGCATATAGTCATAGAATGCTTTGGCGAGCACCGGCCCCACTTTGTCGATCTCGCTCAGTTCGCTTTCCTGCGCCTGTTTCATCTGTTCCAGATCGTAGGAAAAATGCTTGGCGATCAATTTCGCATTGGCCAGACCGATTCCCGGAATGCCCAATGCGTAAAGCATTCGGGCCACCGGCAGTGACCGGCTCTTTTCAATGCTCTCCAACAGATTGTCCGTGGAACGTTCGTGGAAGCCTTCCAGATGGCGCACTTCGTCCCTGCGTTCTTTTAAATGATAGATATCTTTGTATTGCTGTACCAGACCTGCTCCGATGAGTTTTTCCAGCGTGGCTTCCGAGAGTCCTTCGATGTTCATTGCATCGCGCTCCACGAAATGCACAAATGCCTTGAGGTGCTTGGCCGGACAGGTCGGATTGCTGCAGTATAAAACTTCCGAATCTGCTTCTTTCCTCAGTTCCGTCGCACCGCCGCACACCGGGCAGACCTTGGGCAATTCCAGATTGCCCGATCTGGTCAGATTCTCCGCGATCTGCGGGATGATCATATTCGCTTTATATACTTTTACCGTATCACCGATGCCCAGCGCCAGCTCACGAATGATGCTGACATTATGTACGCTTGCACGGGATACCGTGGTTCCTTCCAGTTCCACCGGTGCAAAGATCGCCACCGGGTTGATCAGGCCGGTTCGGGAAGTATTCCATTCCACCTCCAGCAGCTCCGTCTCCGCCATCTCATCCGCCCATTTAAAGGCAATGGCACCGCGGGGAAATTTGGCCGTACGTCCCAGAGATGCCGCATACGCCAGATCATCGTAGGAAAGCACCAGACCGTCCGACGGGATATCATTATCCACGATCTTCTGTTCAAAACGTCCGATGGCTTCCACCACATTCTGCGCATTCACGCGCTCGTACTCCACGGTTTCAAAGCCCTGTTCCCGCAGGAACGCGAACTGCTTTTCCATCGAATTATCAAAATCCGCATCCTCTGCACTCACCAGCTGGAATACGATCACCCGCACATTTCGCTGTGCCGTCACACTGCTGTCCAATTGACGAACGGATCCGCTGCAGAGATTTCGCGGGTTTTTATATTTTGCACCCTCTTCCGGAATGCGTGCGTTAACTTTTTCAAAATCCGAATAGGTGATGACCGCTTCTCCGCGCACCACCAGTTCGCCGGTAAACGCGATCTTGTGCGGCAGATTCACAAATGCTTTTGCGTTCGGGGTTACCACTTCACCCACTTCACCGTTACCGCGTGTTACGCATTTTTCCATCACACCGTTCCGATAGGTCAGTACCACGGTCAGGCCGTCTTCCTTCCACGAAAGCAGACCGTCGTGATCCCCCAGCCACTCTGCCAGTTCCTCGCGGCTCTTGGTCTTTCCGAGAGACAGCATCGGGCTGGCGTGTCTTTCCTTCGGCAGCGAATCCACTGCTTCGTAACCGACACTTACCGTCGGGCTGCCGGCCAGTACCACGCCTGTTTTTTCTTCCAGCGCCTGCAATTCATCATACAGGCGGTCATACTCCACATTGGGCATGATCTCGGTATCTTCCGCATAATACGCCTGTGACGCTCTGCGCAAAAGATCTACCAATTCCCGCATCCGTTCCTGTTCTGTCTGCATCGTATTCTCCCTATCTGAAAAGTTCCCCAAGGATCAAAAACAATAAAAAAGGGAATGATCACTCATTCCCGATAATTATAGACGAAATAGACAAAAAAATCAACCTACAGCAGCCTTTTCTAATGCAAGATTCAGTTTCTCAACCGCCTCATCCATGGTGATCGCCAGGGCCGTTGCCAGTTCGCTGCTCAACACGCGTTCCGCATAATTTAACAGTTTCTGATCGGCGATATTCAGGCTCTTATGGTTCTTTTTATTTTCCGAACGGATATGGCGCAACTGACGGATCATATTGGTAATCTCCATACTATCCGCCTGCTGAATGATAGCATCGCATGTTTCCTTGTTCGGCAATTCGCCATGGCGCTTGCTCTTCTTGATCTGGTCAAGAATCTCCTGCGCAGCTTTCTTACCGATCACTTTACGGGCGATCTTATCTTCGTTATTCACTGGAACGTAAAGGGTGTCTCTGTCATCGTAAACCGGCTTCAGAGAATAATAGATCTTGTCCGGGCCTGCAAAATCCAGCGTGCCGATCTGAACGACCTCGCAAGCGCCGGAAACACTGTACATCACGTAATCACCAATTTTGTATTTCTGCATAAAATCCTCGCTTTGAATCGTGTGCCCCCAATGACCTCCCCCGTGCTAATTATTATATCATTTTTTCAGCACGTTCGCAAATGTGAAAAACGCGCAAAATCTATGCCATGCAACCTAAAGTTACCATTTATTTTGCACAAACAAAAAGAGACATCTGCTCTCACAGTGTCTCTTTTAATAATACATTCGAAGATCAATTATTTCAGAAATTCATTTCAAGGCTTTTCGGATTATTTCTTCTTTGCACCGTTAACGGCATCTTTGAATGCCTTACCAGCCTTGAACTTCGGAGACTTGGATGCTTTGATCTTGATAGTCTCACCGGTGGACGGATTACGACCGCTGCGAGCCTTACGCTCAGCAACTTCGAAAGTACCAAAACCAACCAGAGAAACCTTCTTCTCGCCCTTCTTGTTGGTCAGCTCAGCCTTTACAACATCAACGAATGCGTTCAGACCAGCTTCTGCGTCTTTCTTGGAAAGACCGGACTTTTTAGCCATAGCTTCAACTAATTCTGCTTTGTTCATGATCTTCTCCTCTCATGATTGTTAGATTTTACAGCGGTTTTATTACCGCTTGTTGATAGACTACCACTATTTACGGCATTTGGCAAGCATTTCCACAACTTTTTTTCAGAAAAACCACTATATATTGTGGGTTTTTGCCAATCAAATTTCCGGTCGGATCTCAGTTTGTCATTCCGCTCATCTTCTTTAAGCGTTCTCTCTCCCATTCAAAGATAAAACGCACAAATTCTTCTCTTGCCTCTTGTTTCATATCGACAAATTTCATTCGATGATTGAAATTTCCGCGCTGTCCCATGACCGGCGTAGTCTCTATGATCTTTCCCAGGAAAATGTAGTTCTTTTTTTCCTTGGACGGCATCGTCGCAACCATATGCGTGATCACCATCGCATCCTTGGGAATATCTTTCCTGGAAGCAAAGCGGATCCCGCCGCCGCTGATATCGAGTGTGGTTCCCAGCTCAAATCCGGGCATCTGCAAAAGACGTCCTTCCTTGACCGCTGCCTGAAACTCCTTTGCATTCTCCGCCGTCAGCACCAGGAAACGCACATCGATCGTGGTCTCCAGCCGGTAATACTGTCTGCGTTCAAAACGCTCCAGCGATCCGGTTATCTCCAGATCTACCACGCGGAAATTACCGTCTGCACGGCTTTTTACCACCGTTACCGGCGCAGTATAGATCTTGTTTGCGAAGAAATAGGCATTGTACCTTTCTCCTGCATGCACCGGGATCAGACGCGTTTTGATCGTCGGATTCGTGACCACAATATGGCGCTCATCCGTGATGTCATGGATGGAGCTGGCCAGCTTGTGATCATTCGCTTCCTCATCATCAAATTTGTATTTTCTGCTCAGCAATTCCAGCGGAATGCCTGGTTTCAGAACTTTTTCCATAAGCCCCTTTTAATGGTTCCTTATTTATGCGTTCAGATACTTTTCTACACTTACCAGTTTTACGCACAGTACAAACAGTTTTGCTGCCGTATTCAGCTCGCTTACCGGCGGAAGTGTCGGAGCGATACGGATGTTGGAATCTTTCGGATCCTTTCCGTACGGCCAAGTTGCACCTGCACCGGTCATCACTACGCCGGCCTTCTTTGCGCGGGATACGATCTCCTTTGCGCAGCCGTCCAGGGAATCAAAGCTGATGAAATAACCGCCGCGCGGCTTCGTCCAGCTGCCGATGCCCAGACCGCCCAGACCTTCTTCCAATACCTGCTCTACCATCTCAAACTTCGGACGGATGATGTCGGCATGCTTCTTCATATGTTCGGTCATACCGTGAATGTCCTTGAAGAATCTTACGTGGCGCAGCTGATTTACCTTATCGTGACCGATGGTCTGGTTCTTTAACTGCTTCTTGATGTCTTCCAGGTTGTTCAGAGACGTAGCCAGTGCTGCGATACCGCTGCCCGGGAAGGAGATCTTGGAGGTAGACGCAAACTTGTAAACCATATCCGGATGGCCTTCCTTCTTGCACTCTGCCAGGATCTCGATCAGGTAGTCCTGCTTATCCTCATACAGGTGGTGAATACCGTATGCATTATCCCAGAAGATACGGAAGTCTTTTGCTGCCGGCTCCAGTTTTGCAAAGCGGCGAACGGTTTCGTCGGAATAGGATACGCCGCCCGGGTTGGAGTACTTCGGTACACACCAGATACCCTTGATCGACGCGTCAGAGCTTACCAGCTGCTCTACCATATCCATATCCGGTCCTTCCTCCGTCATCGGAACCGGGATCATTTCAATGCCGAAATATTCGGTGATCGCGAAATGACGATCATAGCCGGGTACCGGGCACAAAAACTTTACCTTGTCCAGCTTGCACCACGGAGTATTGCCCATGATACCGTGTGTCATTGCTCTGGAAACGGTATCAAACATTACGTTCAAAGAAGAGTTTCCGTAGATGATGATATTGTCCGGATGATTCTCCATCATATCACCAAGCAGCACCTTTGCCTCCGGGATACCGTCCAGGCATCCGTAGTTGCGGCAGTCTGTGCCGTCTTCGCTGCGCAGATCCTGCTGGGAATTCAGCACATCCATCATGCCCATGGAAATGTCCAGCTGCTCCTTGCAAGGCTTACCGCGGCTCATATCCAGGTGCAGGTTCATGGCCAGATACTTCTGGTACTCTTCGTTCAGCTGCTTCTGCTCAGCCAGCAGCTCCTCTTTTGTCATCTCGCTATATGCTTTCATAATTTTTCCTCCTTAACTGCATAAAAAGCATCGCATAATCTTTAGTATTATAGCAGAACTGTGTATGATTTCGCAATATATTTTCGAAAGAACGCGTTAATGAAGCCTACTCAACCTGCATATCCGAAATCTCCAGCATCTCGCCGCTCGAGTAAACCAGGCAGGGCGGCCATGCATCACGCAGCGGGTTAAATGCGCTATGCAGTCGCGCCATCGGGAACAGGAAGGTCCGGTGGTCGGTAAACGGCTCTGACGAACCCAGGGTTCCGATCAGTTTTCCGTCCGCATAAAGCGATATCGTATCTTTATTTCCCTCGATCGTCAGCTCGACCTTTTGCCCTACCGGCACTTCATAATCCCACTCGGCCTCGTATTCCTCACAGGCGATGCCGACTTTCCCGTTTGCGTTACGCAGATAGAATATGTACGGATTTCCGTCCCGCTCCTGATCGCCGAGCTTCATGATCCCGTCCCAGTCCGGATCGATACGATCCTCGTTCTCAATGCGCTCCAATTTAAGCGTGATGCGATACGGCGGCCCCAGCAGGTTATCATCATTATACCGTGAGAATTGATCATAGGGATCGCTCCGGGGTGCGACACCGATCTGTTCCGCACTGTCACTTACTGCAGCATATGTCATATCGCCGTCCGTATTCCAGCATTTTGACGCATAGGCCGGCAACGCCTGATACAGGCGATCAAACATATCATATTCGGTGATGCCGATCGCCAGCTCATCGCACAGATCATTCCACATACACAACTGTGCGCCGCGGATCTGATCCGAATACGCCGGCAGTTCTATTGTTTCACTCTCATCCTCTGTATGGAAGCGATTGGGCCGGAATGCGGAATATAACTGTTCGCCGTCCAGATAATCATTGCCGCCGCCCAGGATCAGATAAAGTTCCCGGTTCCAGGCATTGATCAGAGCGAATCCTTCCTGATACATCGTCCGCGGATCTGCCCAGTCGGTATTCCAGATCAGCAGTTCCAGATCTTCCCGCGGCGTCACAAAAGCATTTCCGCGGATCTTTGACAGACTGCCCCACATACGCATGCATTTTCCGCATCCTGCAAGATACTCCAGCAATCCGTTTTCAAAGGTGATATAATCCAGTGCGCCTCCATAGTACTCATCCGCACCGATATGTACCACCGGGCAGTCTTCCAGTGCCGGCATCGCATCGTTCCAAATATCCTTTACCAATTGAACACTCTCTTCCTTAGAGAGATCCAGCATATCCGCCTGGTTCTTGGATGCGATCCCGCACTCCGGAAACACTTCCGTGATGGCCAGGGAATGCGCCGGAGTATCGATCTCCGGGATGATACGCACACCGTAAGATGCCGCTGCCTGTACCAACGTGGCAAACTCTTCCTTGGAATAATACAGATCTGTTGCGGTAAGCCCATTCCCGTCTTTTCCGGTCAAGCCGCTTTCCAATCGGAAAGCCGAATAGATGTCAAAGACGGTATCCCAGGAATCCCGTTTTTCCGTGTATGCCAGGATCGCATTGTCATTCAAATGCACCGTGAGCTCGTTGCATTTATACCATGATAATGTCTTTACCATCTCCCGCAACATATGTATCGACACGGAATTTCTTGCAACATCGATCTCGAATCCCCGTACCGGATAGGACGGATAATCCCGGATCGTTCCCTGTGGCAGGACGATCTCCTCTGCCGGTATGCGGTGTGTCACAATTTGAATCGAAACCCACCTTGAACCGGCCAGCGCCGGCGCTGCTTCCAATTCCTCCGGCGCATAGAGCAGCAGCATCTGCAAAAGTGTCCTGCCGCCCCAAAAGATCCCTTTTTTATCATATGCCGTTAGTTCAATGGTATCATCGAGGCAGATCTCATAACCTTCCTCACCGAGCGTTTCCTTCTCGCTTTTCTTAAGTACTACCCAGCCTTCGTCCGGCGTTCCCTCCGTCCGTATTTCCCATTTCCATCCGGTCAGTTCCTCCACATCTGCCGCAAGAAAGCGGGCCTGCGCTTTCAGTTCCGGATCGGCCAGGATCACGGTATGCTCCGATACGGCAATCTCTCCCGCTGCCCCCTTCCACTCCTGCAATTCCGGGATCACCGCCGGCTTAGGATTGACTTCCGATATTACTTCCGCATCGCCTGCATCCGGCTCTGCCTGCAGCACATAATCGGGCGATTCCATCGTCCAACCCTTGTACTCCGCCGTAAATCCGACATGGACCTGCTTTGCTTCCAGCGGTCTCTGCAGATATCCCTCTGCATCCAGGAGCGCCGAGGGCCGGCATCCGGCATAGTTCACAGCAAGCCATGACGGCATCTTTTCGGTGACCAGCCGGCCATCTTCAAATTGCGGATTCAGCGTGGCAAATACCTGCTCCCACGGATCCTGCGCATATACCGAAATTTCCGGAGCCGTATCCGCACCTTGTACGATGATACGCAATGTCCGGACCGGCACATTCACGTCCAGGCAAATGGTTTCCTCTTCCAGATACGGAGCCTGATCGGAATCGTACAAAACCATGGATCCTTCCCCGGACTTCTTTTCCGGGTAGATCTTTGCCATTTCCTCCTGCCAGGCCACGATGGTCCAATGTGTGATGGCGCTGCACGCACTGCGATCCCACTTTACGCGAAAACACCGCACTTCCTGTACGCTCCCCAAATCCAGCGTCAACAGTTCACTGTGGATGTCCTCTGACCATTCCTGTATGCGTTCCTTACCGGATGCCAGATCCGTAAAGATTTCCTCTCCCATACCGTTTGGCAGTTTGGAAGCACCAAGCCCCCTAAACAGCAGTGGCAAGCAAAGCAGCAAAAGCGGAAGCAGGGCGATCCCCATTTTTCCGAGAACACGAAGGATTTCCTCTTTGGTTATATGTTGAAACAATCTCATATTCGTTTCCTATACCTTTTTGATCAAACTACAAGCTCTCAGAAAATGTTACCATTCCCAACCCCAACTGTAAATAGATCGTATATAAGTAAAAAAGCCTTTTCGTACATCGCTGCACGAAAAGGCTTTTCATAATACGATTTTCTTAATGAATTACTTCTTGTAGAAAACCAGTTCCAATTCCTGATTGGTCGGGCTGTCCTCTTCGGAAAGTGTCATGCTCAAACCACCATCGTTGCCGATTTCCAGTTCCAGATCATTGCCGCTTTCTGCGTGTGTCAGAATCAGCTTGGAACCATCCTCTTTCCAGGTAAGCTCTGCTTCATAATCCTCGGAATTACCGCCGCCATCACGCATAGCGTCGTCAAATTCCTTCATTGCCTCTTCCTTCATCTCAGCCAGAGCATCTTCCAGGCTTGCATAGCCTTCCTCCTTGAGCATATCTTCCAGCTGCTCATCGGTCACACCCATAGAAGTGAATGCTGCTTTCATGATCTCTTCGAAGTTTGCATCAACAAACTCTGCCATATGAGAGTAGAACTCTTCCATATCGAATGCCATCTTGCCGCTTCCGTCCTCGTTCAGATCCAGAGTTGCGGAGAAGGTGAAATCTGCGCCCTTGAACAGATCGCTCATTCCTTCTACACCGCTGGTGTCCATTGCTTCCATAAAATACTCTTCGCCCAGATCGATGGTTGCAACATAGTGACCTTCACGAACGCCGTCATCTACATGTGTTTCAACTACTACATCTTCCTTCGGAGCATCTGCTTCCTTGCTGTTGTCATCAGCAGCTTCCTTCTCTTCGGTAGCTTCCTCTTTCTCCTCGGTCTCTTCCTTCTCTTCGGACTCTTCCTTCTTGTCGTCCTCTTCCTTGTCCTCGTCCTCTTCCTTTTCGCTCTCGGAACGAGTACCTCTGGAAGACTCCTCTTCCTCACCACATGCTACTACACCGAAGCAAAGCATAATGCTCACGCCCAGTGCTGCCAGTCTTGCCAATACAGTTCTGTTTTTCATACGTTTTTTCCTCCACTTGTTTGTATGACATTTTTGCAACAATGGAATGCTACCATAGAACATACTTTACTGTCAATCTATTCTTCTTTACATAGATGCTACTTTCAGTTGCTATTTGCAGAAAAAAGCCCTGTTTTCCGAACATTACCGGCCAATTTCACCATTTTTGCAACAAAAAAACGACTGCCGCAATAAGCGACAGCCGCCCTTCTGATTTTTTTCTTATGCGTTTACGATCTGGCCGAAATCCGGCTTTAAGCTTGCGCCGCCGATCAGACCACCATCGATGTCCGGCTTGGACAGCAGCTCTGCTGCGTTGCCTGCGTTCATAGAACCGCCGTACTGGATGCGAACTGCTTCAGCGGTAGCTGCATCATACATCTGGCCGATGATCTCACGGATCATACCGCATACTTCCTGTGCCTGATCTGCAGTAGCAGTCTCACCGGTACCGATCGCCCAGATCGGCTCGTATGCGATTACCAGTTCCTTCACCTGATCTGCAGATACGCCATCCAAATCCCACTTGATCTGACGAGCGATCCACTCTTTGTAGGTGCCTGCCTTACGAAGAGCCAGAGACTCACCGCAGCACAGGATCGGCTTTAAGCCTGCTGCAAATGCCTTCTTAACCTTTGCGTTGATCAGGATATCGTTCTCACCGAAGATATCTCTTCTCTCGGAGTGGCCGATGATGATGTACTCAACACCTGCATCCTTCAGCATCGGAGCGGAGATCTCGCCTGTGAAAGCGCCCTTGTCTTCGATGTAGAAGTTCTCAGCACCTACGTGTACGTTGGTGCCCTTTACAGCCTCTGCAACCGGAACGATGTCGATTGCCGGTACACAGTAAACTACATCTACAGCATCATTCTTTACCAGATCCTTCAGTTCTGCACACAGTGCAACTGCCTCGCTGGGAGTCTTGTTCATCTTCCAGTTACCGGCAATAATGCGTCTTCTTGCCATGATAGTTCTCCTTTACTTTTATATGGACATCGAGGCGGATTTCGCCTCGATGCCGTTAAGTTTATCGTTTGCCTTACTTGCCTGATGTCGCTAAACTCACACTTCGCCAAAAGCAGGCTCGTGTTCGTTTAGCTCAGCAGGTAAGTACGAAGTGTATCGCTTGCCCTACTTACCTGATGTCGCTAAACTCACACTTCGCCAAAAGCAGGCTCGTGTTCGTTAAGCTCAGCAGGTAAGTAAACACTAAGTTCAAACTACGCTTCGCTTGTTTTCACTAAGTGTTTACTTATCGTCAGCAGCTACAACACCCGGAAGCTCCTTACCCTCAAGGAACTCAAGGGAAGCGCCACCGCCGGTAGAGATGTGGCTCATCTTGTCTGCGAAGCCCAGCTGGTTAACAGCTGCTGCAGAATCGCCACCACCGATGATCGTGGTTGCTTCGGTCTCTGCCAGAGCCTTTGCTACTGCAATGGTACCCTTTGCCAGAGTCGGGTTCTCGAATACACCCATAGGTCCGTTCCAAACAACGGTCTTTGCGCTCTTTACAGCCTCAGCGAACAGTTCCTGAGTCTTCGGTCCGATATCCAGACCTTCCTTGTCAGCCGGGATCTTGTCAGCATCTACGAAAGATACTTCGATCGGAGCATCGATCGGATCCGGGAAACCTGCAGCGATGGTAGTATCTACCGGAAGCAGCAGCTTCTTGCCAAGAGATTCCGCCTTAGCCATCATCTCCTTGCAGTAATCGATCTTCTCATCATCTACCAGAGACTTACCGATCTCATAGCCCTTAGCCTTGAGGAAGGTAAATGCCATACCACCACCGATGATCAGGGTGTCGCACTTCTCCAGCAGGTTGTTGATAACGTTCAGCTTATCTGCAACCTTAGCGCCGCCAAGGATTGCTACGAAAGGACGAACCGGGTTCTCTACTGCATTGCCCAGGAAGTCGATCTCTTTCTTCATCAGGTAACCAACTGCACAGTTGCCGCCCTTTGCACGAACCTTCTCGGTAACGACTGCTACGGAAGCGTGTGCACGGTGTGCGGAACCGAACGCGTCGCATACATAGTCATCGCAAAGTTCAGCCAGCTCAGCTGCGAACTTGTCACCGGCCTTCTGCGGCTTGGTCTCTTCTTCGCCACGGAAACGGGTATTCTGAAGCAGGATCACATCGCCTTCTTTCATAGCAGCTACAGCAGCGGTAGCATCAGCGCCGGTTACATTGTAATCAGCGATGAACTTAACTTCCTTGCCCAGCTTCTCGGACAGTCTCTTTGCAACCGGTGCAAGAGATTCCTTCTCATTCGGGCCTTCCTTAACCTTGCCCAGGTGGGAGCAAAGGATTACCTTGCCGCCATCTGCAACCAGCTTGTTGATGGTAGGAAGTGCAGCGTTGATACGGGTTTCGTCGGTGATCTCACCGGACTTCAAAGGAACGTTGAAGTCACAACGAACCAGAACGCGTCTTCCCTTTGCGCTGAAATCATCTACGGATTTCTTGTTTAATGCCATTGTATTGTCCTCCTAAAATTTTATGTGCTTATTTATCAAAGAAGGTCCGGTCCAACAGGACCGGACCTCTATCACCGAACGATCATCTGACCCGCTGTGCGGTATGTGGCCATCATACATTTGCAACGTGTCTGACTGCGGTTCGCTTTTTTATCTTTGTTTCCCCGACCGGCGATTGCGTGTGCCGGTCAGATCCGCATTAACACTTTGTATGAGAATTAGCCCAACTCAGCGAAGTACTTGATTGTACGAACCATCTGAGAGGTGTAGCTGTTCTCGTTGTCATACCAGGAAACTACCTGTACCAGGTTGTCCTGACCTACCATTGTCTGGGTAGCATCGAAGATGGAACCAAAGGTGCTGCCTACGATATCAGAAGAAACGATCTCTTCCTCGTTGTAACCGAAGGACTCGGTAGCAGCTGCCTTCATTGCAGCGTTGATCTCTTCCTTGGTAACGCTCTTCTCAACAGTAGCTACCAGGATTGTGGTAGAACCTGTCGGGGTCGGTACACGCTGAGCGGAACCGATCAGCTTGCCGTTCAATTCCGGAATAACCAGACCGATTGCCTTTGCAGCACCAGTGCTGTTCGGAACGATGTTGATTGCGCCTGCACGGGATCTTCTCAGATCGCCCTTTCTCTGCGGGCCGTCCAGGATCATCTGATCACCGGTATATGCGTGGATGGTGCTCATGATACCGGACTTGATACCAGCCAGGTCATTCAGAGCCTTTGCCATCGGAGCAAGGCAGTTTGTAGTACAAGAAGCTGCGGAGATGATCTTGTCATCCTTGGTCAGAGTCTTGTGGTTTACGTTGTAAACGATGGTCGGCAGATCGTTACCAGCCGGTGCGGAGATAACAACCTTCTTTGCACCTGCATTGATGTGTGCCTGAGCCTTCTCCTTGGAGGTGTAGAAACCGGAGCACTCCAGAACTACATCTACGCCAAGCTCGCCCCACGGGCAGTTGTTTGCATCCGGCTCTTTGTAGATCTTCAGGGTCTTGCCGTTAACAGTGATGGAATCCTCACCTGCAGATACGGTATCTGCCAGAGCGTACTTACCCTGAGAAGAATCATACTTCAGAAGATGAGCAAGCATCTTCGGGGAAGTAAGATCGTTGATTGCTACTACTTCATAACCTTCTGCACCAAACATCTGTCTGAATGCAAGACGACCGATACGGCCAAAACCAT
>CAMJAP010000041.1 GCA_946403625.1 uncultured Lachnospiraceae bacterium | reverse complement strand
ACCGAATCCGTCAAGACCGCAGGTTTTCACACCGACCAGACCGCAGAACATTGTACGCCCGGTTACGCAGCAGGGCGAGGCGGTTCGTACCGATCATATGGCAGCAAATGCCAAGATGGACCAAAGAGCGGAAAAGCGTGCCGAATACTATGCGGATCCGGCCAACTATGCAAGACACCTGCAACGGGTGGCGGACAAACTGATCCCGAAGAAAAAGCAGGAAGCCATCCAATATATGGAGCAGGGGGAGAAATCCCGTGCCATAGCGCTGGTGATCAACCAAACCGGGTGCAGCGCGCAGGAAGCCAGGGAAATTGCGGAGAATTACAAAAAGTATCTGCTGGGAATGCAGGATGCAAAGCCGGAACAGGAGCAGGTGCGCTCGCAGGAAGAATTGGATGCGATCTATGCCGATCCGGCAAAGTATGCGGCCTATTTAAAGGAAGAGGCGGCAAAACTTTCCGCACAGCAGCAACGGACTTTGCTGGAACTGATCGAAAAGGGCGATACCGTGAACGCCATCAAGAAATGTCGCGAGATGACGCACCTGGGCCTCAAGGATGCCAAGGAGATCGTGGAACGGCATCAGGATACGCTGACGGCGGTCAAGGCGGCACAGCAGGCAAGCATGGCGTCTGTGCAGGCAAGCGTAACCGGCGTCCATCCGCAGTCGGTCATCGGAAACACGGAGCAGCAGATTTCGACACCGCAGGTATCCTGGACACTTCGTGTTACGGACAATGAGCAGGCGGTTACGGAGGAGCGCCGGCTGGAATCGGAGCTGGACCGCGCACTGACCGAGGTTTCCATGGGACGGGAGGAGTTCTTGGTACTGGCTCCGTCGGTGACGGTCAGCGGTGTGGAATTTTTGCAGATCACCCGGGATATGAACGGCATCTTTTTGCATATGGAAGCAGGCCTGCCGGAAAAAGACGCGCAGGGACATACCAGGATTGTCTGCAAGGACCGTATGATGAGCCGCGATGCGCTGGAGTTGTGTCTGGCATATTTCCGGGGTGAAAAGGTTTCCCTGGACGGATGGTATGAGTTGCAGATGGCCTGATCATTTCCCATATACGGTGTTGCTGCGAGGGGAAGTGCTTTTCCGGATACCGGAAAGATAAGATAGTGGAGGTAAGTGTAGGATGAAAAACCTGTTAAACCTGATGGGTATGCTCATCTTGTTTATACTGGCGAATACGCCGCTGATTATTATCGGACTCATTATTTGGGGAGTGATTCAGTCGGTTCGTGATAAAAAAGTACCGGCAAGACAGAGTGAACAATGGCCGGACCGGCATCTTTACTATCCGCATCAAGAGTCACGCGCTTTACAGGTGTGTAAGTGTGAGGGGATCGTGTTCCTTTTTTTCATCGTTATCGGGCTGATTTCAATATATCTGTTTCAATATCACATCATTTTTTTGTTGCCGGGATTCGGTTCCATCGTTTACGGTTTCATTCAGATCGGCAAAACGATCACGAGATACAGCAAAGTGGAATCTGTGACGGTGGACCGGAAAGGACTTACCATTCGTCAGCGTTCCGGACTGACGGAGTTCTATGCCTATCAGGACTATCAGGAATCGCCGGACGGTGGGAACCGTAAATCGTTCATTTTCAAAAACAATGATGGAAAGAAAACATCCCTGCGCTTGAACTATCTTAGTCCGGAGGATCGGGATGCCATTGCTTTTGACCTGCAGTCGCTGCAAATGACCGGTAAACTGCCGGATAGCGTAATGCAGAATAGTGTAATGCAGAACAGCGTAATGCAGAATAGCGTAATGCAGAACACCGTAATGCAGAACACCGCAATGCAGAACACCGTAATGCAGAACAGTGTAATGCAGAACACCGCAATGCAGAACACCGTTGCGGCAAAACCTGTGCAGAGTGGGGGAGTACCGGAGCAGGTAAGCATGCAGATGTTTGCGCCGATCCTTCCGCAGAACATTGTGCAGCCGGATGAGGAGGTGCGCACGCAGGAAGCTGCGGATGCGATCGATACCACCCCGACACCGCAGGTATCCTGGACACTTCGTGTTACGGACAATGAGCAGGCGGTTACGGAGGAGCGCCGGCTGGAATCGGAGCTGGACCGCGCACTGACCGAGGTTTCCATGGGACGGGAGGAGTTCTTGGTACTGGCTCCGTCGGTGACGGTCAGCGGTGTGGAATTTTTGCAGATCACCCGGGATATGAACGGCATCTTTTTGCATATGGAAGCAGGCCTGCCGGAAAAAGACGCGCAGGGACATACCAGGATTGTCTGCAAGGACCGTATGATGAGCCGCGATGCACTGGAGTTGTGTCTGGCATATTTCCGGGGCGAGAAGGTTTCCCTGGCCGGATGGTATGAGCTGTAGACGGGCAGTTAAAAAAAGACTTCCTATTTTTAGGCAAATGTGATATGATATCAAACAAATATGTATTTATGGAGGACACTATTATGAAGCACATTAAGAGCTTGAACACCAGAGATCTGAAGAAGAGCGCAAAGAAGGGTGGCTGCGGCGAGTGCCAGACATCCTGCCAGTCCGCATGCAAGACTTCCTGCACCGTAGGAAATCAGAGCTGCGAGCAGCTGAAGAAGTAATTCTTTTTCAGAGAATAACGGGTATGTGAAACGGGGGAACAACGGTTTGAAAAACAGGCCGTTGTTTCCTATGTTTGTGTGTAAAAACAGGAAAGACTGAGTCAGAAAGATAGTTTATGGTACATTTATTTGAAAATCACGGATACAAGATCGCTCTGGATGTGGACAGCGGCAGCGTTCATATCGTGGATGATCTGGTATATGAGCTGATTCCGCAGATCGAAAAAGCGGTCGAGGCCGGGAAAAGCGATGCGCAGATCGCGGCGGAATTCGGCGGCGGTCTGATGGATATGGAACGAAAAGAAGCAGTAGCCGAGATCCTGGAATTGAAGAACAACGGCGTACTGTTTTCCAAAGATGAATATGAAGCGCAGGTGGCGGCATTTACGAAGCGGGAAGCGGTGGTAAAGGCAATGTGCCTGCATATTGCGCATGCCTGCAATCTGGGCTGCAAGTACTGCTTTGCCGGTGAGGGCGAGTATTACGGACCCTGTGGACTGATGAGCGAAGAAGTGGGCAAACAGGCACTGGATTACCTGGTGGCACATTCCGGTACCAGACGCAATCTGGAAGTGGACTTTTTCGGCGGCGAGCCGCTGCTCAACTGGGATGTGGTAAAGGCATTGGTGCGTTACGGCCGTGAACTGGAAAAGAAGCATGACAAGAATTTCCGCTTCACTTTGACCACCAACGGTACCTTATTGACCGATGACATCCTGGAATTTGCCAATCAGGAGATGAGCAATCTGGTGCTGTCCATCGACGGTCGTCCGGAAGTGCATGACCGTATGCGTCCGTATCATAACGGTAAGGGCAGCCATGAAGGCCTGGTGGAGAAGTACAAGAAAGCGGCGGATTCCCGCAACCAGACCAACTATTATGTGCGCGGTACCTATACGCACTTTAACACGGACTTTTCCGAAGATGTGCTGTATCTGGCAGACCAGGGCTTTGAGCAGATCTCTGTGGAACCGGTCGTAGCACCGCCTACGGAGGCATATGCACTGACGGAAGAGGATCTGCCGGTATTGCTCGAACAGTACGACAAGCTGGCGGATGAGATGCTCAAACGCAGAAGAGCGGGCAAGCCGTTCAATTTCTTCCATTTTATGATCGATCTGGAAGGCGGACCCTGCGTATACAAGCGACTGTCCGGATGCGGTGCCGGTTGCGAATATGTGTCGGTGACCCCGTGGGGCGATATCTATCCCTGCCATCAGTTTGTGGGACAGCCGGAATTTTTGCTGGGCAATGTGAAGGACGGCATCAAAAATACCGAGCTGCGTGATGAATTCCACAATTGCAATGTCTATTCCAAGCCGGCCTGCAAAAACTGCTTTGCAAAGTATTACTGCAGCGGCGGATGTATGGCAAACTCGCAGCATTTCTCCGGTAACATCTATGGTGCGTACGAGATCGGCTGTGAGCTGCAGCGCAAGCGCATCGAGTGCGCAATCATGCTCAAGGTAGCCGAGAGTATGGATGCGCAGGAAGAGGAAGAGAACTAAATCCCGGTTTTTTCGGGAAGTAAGGTTAAGAAGTAACTAAACACTAGGAGGACGAAAACGATGAAAAAATGGCAGGGCTTTCTGGCGCTGCTGGCCGTGATCGGCGCAATGGCAGGATTCTGTTATCTGGTTCTGTACGGCGTGGACGAGACCGGCGTGGGCAGTGCGGCAAAGACCAAACTTGGTCTGGACCTGGCCGGCGGTGTGAGTATCACTTATGAAGTGGTAGGAGACGAACCGCCTTCCAAAGCGGATCTGGATGATACGGTGTTCAAGCTGAGAAAGCGTATCGACCAGTATTCCACGGAAGCAAATGTTTATCCGGAAGGCAGCAATCGTATCAGCATTGAGATCCCGGGTGTAACGGATGCCAATGCGATCCTGAAGGATCTGGGTACACCGGGTGCCCTGTATTTCATCCGGGCGTTGGATGCGGAAGGCAATCTGAACTATACCTACATGATCGACGAGAACGGTGCTCAGGTGTATTCCGAGGACGGCAAAGCACGGTTTATGCTGACCAGACCCATCGATCAGATCGTTGCGGACGGCAGCGCAGTGCTTTCCGGTACGGATGTGGTTTCTTCAGAAGCCAGATCTCATAACAATGAGTACAATCAGGTGGAATATGTGGTAAGCCTGCAGTTTTCTGACGAAGGTTCGCAGAAGTTTGCGGATGCGACCGGTGAGGCGGCAATGCGCAGCGGTCTGGCAGGTACCATCGCCATCTACTATGATAATGAACTGATCAGTGTGCCGAATGTACAGGAACGAATCAACGGCGGCAGTGCACAGATCTCCGGTATGCGTGATATCAACGAGGCCAATAACCTGGCACAGAACATCCGCATCGGTGGTTTGAAACTGGAGCTGCAGGAGCTGCGTTCCAATGTGGTAGGTGCACAGTTGGGAACCGACGCGATCCGTACCTCCCTGATGGCAGGTCTGATCGGTCTGATCCTGGTCATCCTGTTGATGATCACGGTTTATCGTGTACCGGGCTTTGCAAGTTCCATTGCATTGGTTCTGTACTGTATGATGGTGATCCTGTGTATCAACATCTTTGAAATGACCATGACATTGCCCGGTATCGCCGGTATCATCCTTTCCGTCGGTATGGCAGTGGATGCGAATGTTATCATTTTTGCCCGTATCAAAGAGGAGTTACGCGACGGTATGACCGTGCAGTCCGCGATCAAATCCGGTTTCTCCAAGGCTCTGTCCGCTATTATCGACGGTAACATTACCACCCTGATCGCGGCATTTGTGCTGATGGCAATGGGCAGCGGTACGATCAAAGGTTTTGCCTATACACTGGCAGTCGGTATCGTACTTTCCATGTTTACGGCACTGTTTGTAACCCGTTTGCTGGTAAATGCTTTCTATGCGATCGGCATCACCAGCCCGGTCCTGTACGGCGGTTCCAAGGCAAAGGCGCAGCCGAAAGAAAGCAAGATCATCAATTTCCTGGGCAAGCGCAAAGCATTTTTCGGTATTTCCGTTGCAGTGATCGTAGTCGGTATCGTGACGATGATCGTCTTCAGTGCAAAGACCGGCGATGCACTCAATTACAGCCTGGAGTTCAAGGGCGGTACGGCAACCACGGTATCCTTTGATACAGCAATGAGCCGTGAGGACATCGAAGCACAGGTGATCCCGGAACTGGAGCACATCACGGGAGATGCCAATGTACAGTGGCAGACCGTCAACGATACCAACGAAGTGATCTTCAAGACCCGTGTATTGAATGTGGATGAGCGCCAGCAGCTGCTGAATATGATGAATTCCAAATTCGGCGTAGGAGAGGAAAAGATCACCGAGGAGACCATCGGTTCCACGATCTCCGGAGAGATGAAGAAAGAATCTTTGATGGCAGTCGGTATCGCAACGATCTGTATGCTGATCTACATCTGGTTCCGATTCAGCGATATCCGTTTCGGTGCCAGCGCGGTATGCGCATTGGTGCACGACGTACTGGTGGTGATCACCTTCTATGCATTGGTAAGATACAGTGTCAGCTCGACCTTTATCGCCTGCATGCTGACGATCGTCGGTTACTCGATCAACGCGACCATCGTTATCTTTGACCGTGTACGAGAGAACCTGCATGAGATGAAGAAGAAGGACACGCTGCAGGATATGGTAAACCGAAGCGTAAACCAGACCCTGTCGAGAAGTATCTTTACTTCCTTAACCACCGTGATCATGGTCGTAATGCTCTACATCCTGGGTGTATCTTCCATTCGGGAGTTTGCATTGCCGCTGATCATCGGTATCGTATGCGGTACCTATTCCTCCGTATGCATCACCGGAGCACTCTGGTATGTATTGAGAGAAAAGTTCCCGCCTGCACCGGAAGAGGACTAAAGAGCAGGAAATAAAAGACAGTAAGCAATGATATACCCCGGTATCCGTTCAATGGATACCGGGGTATTTTTATAGGATAGAGGGGGAGTGCGTAGCTTAAACAAAAACACGGAAGCCTGTGCAGACTTCCGTGTTTGTTTCTGTGTAATATTCGTTTGGTAAAACCTATGCCGTTACAATACAAGATCTGTTTGCGTATTACTCCGTAATGCTAACCGTTTCCATCAGGTAGTCCAGAACCTTTTCGGACAGTACCGACTGTGCCAGATAGCCGAATCCGTATTCTTCCTGTAACTGGGCAAAGGTGGCATCGTCATAACCGGCTTCCAGATACTTTGCACGCACTTCGTTTTCCGGATTGGACAGACCGGCTTTTTCGTAGATGTACTGCAGCTTCAGGGCATCTTCGGTGCGGCGCTGTGCTTCCTCGGCAACGTGAGCTTCGTATTCGGCTTCCGAAGAATAGCTGTACATCTCATAGGCGTTGTTGTAAACCGCGGAACCGGTATACTGCATATACATATTGTTGTAGTATTCCATCTGTTCCTTATCCTGCGCGTGGATGACTTTTTTCATATTCTCCAGATAATCGGAAGGATAGGAGATTATGGTGCTCTTTTCGTCAATGGCATCGGACAGGGCCTGCTGCAGATTCTGCTCATAGTACTTGTCGATCAGGCTCTGGCGATAGCCGGCAGCGGTCACAGCGGTATCGGAGTAGTAGGTCATTACAAACTCATCATTGAACTCCGGATCCACATAGATGCCCAGCAATTGGGTATCGATCTGAGCGGTTTTGCCGGCCAGAGTGGCGTTGGAATAATCGGCCGGGAAGGTAACCTCTACGGAGAAATCATCTCCCGGGTGTTTGCCGATGATGGCTTTGTCATAAGCTTCGGTCATTTCGGCGTTGCCGATCGTAAAACTGCGGCTGTTGGTTTCTTCGGATGCGCTGTCCACGACTTCACCGTCTACGGTGGTGGTGTAGTAAACCTTCACACGGTCGCCGTCTTTTACGGTCAGTGTGGCGTCATCCGACGCAGTTGCGTGAGTCGAGATCGCATAAGCGATATCCTCATCGATCGTTGCATCCGAAGGGAGCAGATCCGATTTCTTGAAGGAAAAGCTCTCATAATCTACAGTGACATAGTCGGCAGCGTTCACATTGCGGATCTTTCCGTCGTTGGTCAGATACTTGGAATAGTTCAGCTTGGTACGCTGGTAAACAACGATGGCGGCCACGATCGATAAGATGAGCATCAGAGGAATGACGATACTCCAAAAAGTCACCATGGCTTTCTTGGTTTTCTGGTTCTTACGGTTCTGCGCCTGATCCAGACGCTTCTGTTTGGATTTGCTGATCTCAGCACTCATGATGTTTCTCCTTTATTACATATTCTTGCAGTATTATTCTTCTCTGTGATCAAAGACGCGCTTGGTCTTTTTCTCGGATCGCGGAAGGGTTCCTACCGGTACGACGGTTACACGCGGGGTAACATTCATCTTGGACTTGAAAGCTTCCTTGATGAGCTGGCCGGTCTTTTCAAAGTTCACACGGCCCTCTGCCTCAGCGGTGATCAGGATCACGTCTTTGTTGATCTCATCGTCATGCGCGATGTTGATGTTGTACTCGCTGGATACACCGTCGATCTGGCCGAGCAGTTCTTCTACCTGGCTCGGGAACATATTCACGCCGTGTACCTTGAACATATCGTCGCTTCGTCCGCGGATGATGTCCAGTCTCGGATGCTTGGATCCGCAGGGACATTCGCCCGGAATGATGCGGGAGAGGTCGTGGGTACGGAAGCGGATGAGCGGTGCACCTTCCTTCACCAGTGTGGTGATGACGATCTCGCCTTCCTCGCCGTCTTCCACCGGTTCGCCGGTCACCGGATCGATGATCTCGATGTACAGATAATCGTCCCAGTAATGCATACCGGTCTGCTTGTCGCAGTTGATACCGATACCCGGGCCGTAGATCTCGGTCAGACCGTAGATATCATACAGTTCGATGCCCAGTTTGTCGTGAATGTATTCACGTTTCTTTTCGCTCCAGCGCTCGGAACCGATCACGCCTTTTTTCAAAAAGATCTGATCCTTCATACCGCGGCGTTCGATCTCTTCTGCAAGCAGCAGAGCGTAGGAAGAGGTCGCACACAATACGGTGGCCTTCAGATCGATCATCATCTGCAGCTGCTTTTCGGTATTGCCCGGTCCCATCGGGATCGCCATAGCGCCCAGTTTTTCACAGCCGGCCTGGAAGCCGATGCCTGCGGTCCACAAACCGTAGCCCGGTGTGATCTGGATGCGGTCCTTGTTGGTGATGCCTGCGGTTTCGTAGCATCTGGCAAACATGATCGCCCAGTCATCCACATCTTTTGCGGTGTAAGGGATGATGACCGGCTTGCCGGTGGTACCGGAAGAGGAGTGGATACGAACCACCTCTTCATCCGGAACGGCCTGGATGCCCAGAGGATAAGCATTTCTTAAATCCGCTTTGCTGGAAAACGGGATCTTTTCAAAGTCTTCCTGAGAAGTGATGCTGTCGATGCCCAGATCACGGTACATCTTGCCGTAATAGCTGTCGGTTTTGATCAGTCGTTTGATCTGTGCGTCTACCTGTTTCAGCTGTGTGTCATTCAGTTTCATCGATTTATTCCCCCTTTGTTTGACCTATTGTGAAACCGTTTAAAAATGCCTGCATATTGGCTTCCAGGAATTTGGCCGGTACGCGTTTTTCGATGACGCTGACCAGCGTATCCTTTTGCAATCCCAGCACTCCGGAACCGGCAGCAATGCCCAGCAGCAGGATGTTCAAAAATTTGGCGGAGCCCAGTTTCTCGCATTCTTTGTCGCCGTCCGTCAAGATGCAGCGGGTATGCTTGCTTAAGTATTCGGTCATTTCCGTGCCGTCATAACCGGAGCCGGAAAGTGAAGCGGTTACCGGTTTGACTGCTGCGGTATTGACGATCGCCAGTCCGTCTTTGGACAGATAGCGGAGATTGCGGACCACCTCCGACGGTTCAAAGCCCAGGATCAGATCGGCTTTTCCGAAGGGGATCAGCGGCGAATAGGCATCCGCACCGATGCGCACATGGCTGGTTACGGGGCCGCCGCGCTGCGCCATACCGATGGTTTCCGCCGAATGTACGATGTGTCCCTCGGCCAGAGCGGAAGCGGCGATGATACCGGATGCCAGTACGGTTCCCTGTCCGCCGACACCGCAGATCAAGATATCTTTATTCATCCTTCGTCACCTCCGATCGCTTTTACGGGACATACCTGTTTGCACAGACCGCAGCCGGTGCACAGCAGCGTATCGATCACCACCTTGCCGTCCGCAAGGGTGAGAGCAGGGCATCCGGTTTCGCGGATGCATTTCTTACAGTTGATGCAGCTCTCTGTGATCGTGCATTTCTTCTTGGATTTTTCAATGGCAATGCAGGGCGACTTAAAGATGATCGCTTTCACGCCCTTGATCGCCGCGCATTCCTTTACCGTGGCGATTGCTTTTTCCAGATCCAGAGGATCGACCGTCACGACTTTTTGCAGCCCGATGCCTTCCAGAATCCTGGTGATGCTGATCTTTCCGGCATCGTGTCCCATCAGATTGATGCCGGTGCCCGGATGCGGCTGGTGGCCGGTCATCGCGGTGGTGGAGTTATCCAGAATGCAGATGGTGATATCCGCTTCGTTGAACACGGCATTGACTACACCGGTGATGCCCGATGCAAAGAAGGTGGAATCACCGATAAAGGCAAAGGCCTTGCCTTCTCCGTCGATATGAGAAAAGCCCTGCGCCATCGTAACACCGGCACCCATACACAGACAGGTATCCACCATATCGAGAGGCATGGAGTTGCCCAGGGTATAGCAGCCGATATCACCGCAGTAGTAGGTCTTTTCGCCGGCCATCGCTTTTTTGACCGCATAGAAAGAAGCCCGGTGCGGGCAGCCGGCACACAGTACCGGAGGACGCATCGGCAGTTCCGGTAGATCGGATGCATCGTTTGTTTCGGCATCCGCCGGGAGATTCAGGTAGTTGCGCAGGATCGCGGCAACACTGTCGGCGCTGTTTTCGCCCATCGCGGGTACATGGGAAGTGAGCTTGCCCAGAACGGTAACCGGCAGGTGATGTTTGCCGGCCAGTTTCAGTAACTGCTCCTCCAGATAGGGGCTCAGTTCCTCAATGCACAGCACTTCGGATACACCCTCCAGGGCCTTTAACAGAAAGCTTTCCGGCAGAGGATAAGCGGTCGCTACGCGGATCAGCTTTACTTCCGGGTGATCCTTTAAGAACTCCTTGGCATACATATAACTGATGCCGCCGGCAAGCACCGCTTTTTCGGAAGCCGCACCTTCCACGGTGTTGAATTTATAAGAAGAAAAGTCTTCGCCGATACGGACATTGCGTTCTTCCATCAGTCCGTGGTTCTTGTAGGAAAGACGGGGGAAGATCACGAAACGGCCCGCATCTTTGGTAAAGCCGTCATACGCCTTGGGCACATAGGCATCCGAGGCTTCGACGGAAGCATAGCCATGATCGACGCGCGTTGTCGGGCGAAAGATCACGGGGGTTTTGTATTTTTCGGAATAGTCAAAGGCATCCTGTATCATCTCGAAAGCTTCTTCCGGAGAAGCGGGATCAAATACGGGAATTCTGGCAAAATCCGCAAAGCGTCTGGTATCCTGCTCGGTCTGGGAAGAGATCGGGCCCGGATCGTCGGCAGAGACAATGACCATGCCGCCTTCGACGCCGACATAGGCCAGAGACATCAGGGGATCGGAAGCGACATTTAAGCCGACCTGCTTCATCGTCACCAAAGCTCTGGCGCCGGAATAGGCAGCGGCAGCAGCCACTTCGAGCGCTGCTTTTTCGTTGACCGACCATTCCAGGTGCAGGCCTTCATGGGGATGCTTGGCCAGGCTCTCGATGATCTCTGAGGACGGGGTGCCGGGATAGCCGCAGGCAATATTTACCCCCGCCTTCAGGGCACCGAGCGCGATCGCCCCGTTACCCATTACATATTCTTTCATAAAATAAACTCCTTATCAGGTTTTCTCGGACGGAACCTATTCTATCACAAAATACGCGCTTTGCCTACATTTCATTATGTAGAGAGACGGAATCTTGACAGGGTTCGGACATTGGAATAAGATTTTCTGGTGACGGTAAAAAGGCAGGCGCTCAAGGCATTGGCGGGGCGATCCGTCCGAGAAGAAGCGGAAAGGAAACAGATGCATGGCAAAGTGGGTGGAAGTGCGCAAGGCAGGCAATTTTGAAGAGATCGGACGCAGAAATCATATCTCGCCGGTTCTGGCCAGACTGCTGCGTAATCGCGGGATCGAGGAGGATGCACAGATTCAGGCATATCTGCATGGCGGACTGGAACAGCTCCACGATCCGGGTTTGCTCAAGGATATGGATCTGGCATGCGGGATCCTTGCGGAAGCCATCGAAGAAGGAAAAAAGATCCGTGTGATCGGCGACTATGATGTGGACGGTGTCTGCGCCAGTGCGATCCTGGTCCGCGGTCTGCGAAATGCCGGAGCCGATGTGGATGCGGTGATCCCGCACCGGGTGCGTGACGGATACGGCATGAATATGGATATGATCGAAAACGCCTATGCGGACGGTGTGGATGTTTTGCTCACCTGTGATAACGGGATCTCGGCAAGAGAAGAGGTGGCGCAGGCAGTGGCCTACGGGATCACGGTGATCATCACCGACCACCACGAGGTGCCCTTTGAAGATACCCCGGAAGGACGGCGTTATTTTGTACCGGAGGCGGATGCGGTGGTGGATCCGAAGCAGCCGGACTGTCCTTATCCGTACAAGGGGATCTGCGGAGCGTATGTGGCGTTCCAGCTGATCTGTTTTTTACACAAAGAGATCCTGCAAAGAGAGCTGACGCCCGCTTTTTATGACGAACTGTTGCAGCTGGCGGCTTTTGCCACCATCGAGGATATCATGGATCTGCTGGACGAAAACCGCCCGCTGGTCAAGCGCGGACTGGAACTGCTCAATACCAGACCGGTGCGCGGCATTCGTGAACTGATCACGGTATTGGGATTGGGGGATAAACCGATCCGCGCCTATCAGGTGGGATTTATGCTGGGGCCCTGCATCAATGCCAGCGGTCGTATGGATACGGCGGAGAAGGCACTGCGTCTGCTGCTGACAGAGGATGCGGACGAGGCGATGGAGATCGCGGGAGAGCTGCAGGTGCTGAACGAGGAACGCAAGACCATGACGGAGCGGGCCGCGGAAGAAGCCTATGCCATCATTGACCGGGATTACGCACAGGACAAAGTTTATGTGGTGTATCTGCCGGATTGCCACGAGAGTATCGCCGGGATCGTTGCCGGACGCGTGAAAGAAAAATACGGACATCCGGCGCTGATCGTAACCGATGCGGAAGACGGGCTGAAGGGCTCGGCCCGGTCGATCACGGCCTATCATATGTACGAGGGGATGACCGAAGTCGCCGATGTCTTTACCCGATTCGGCGGGCATGCGCAGGCAGCCGGATTTTCCCTGCCTGCGGAGAAACTGGACGAGTTGCGCCGGCGGCTGAACGAAAACTGCAAACTGGAGGAAAAAGACTTTGGGGAGGTGCTGCGGATCGATCTGCTCCTGCCGCTGCAGTATGCCAATTATGCGCTACTGCGGGAGATCTCCTTGCTGGAGCCCACCGGACAGGGGAACCGCAGGCCGCTGTTTGGCAGAGCGGGACTGACCCTTACCCGGCTGGATTTTTACGGGGCGGACGATATTGTATGCAAATTGTCCGTACGGGATCAGGGCCACGGATTTGAGATGACCATGTTTCGTCGCAGCGAAGAGATCCGGACGGCAATCGCCGATAAATACGGGGATCAGACCCTTGCGGACCTGCGCGGGAGGGGAGCCGAAATTCCTCTTTTGGTAGTTTTTACCATAAAGGAAGATACCTATCGTGGCGGAAATGCGATACAGCTCCTTGTAGAAGACTACAAAATTCAATAGTCAACCATCAAGAAGTCTGAAAACTCGAGTTTGAATTTGGAACTTTTTCACAAATTTGCAAAATATGAAAAAAATAGCCGATTTGAACATAAAATTTTCACAATTATCGGGTAATATACAATCAGATAGTGAAACACACATTACTATCTCCCCCTCATAACAGGACCGTTGCTTACGGGCGGCGGTCTTTTTCTTTGTATTTACGGGCTTTTTTTATAATTTCCATTATAGAAATTTCACAGATCAAATTGTCAGACAACTTTGGCGAGCGCCCGAAAAGGGATCATTTTCTTTACTATGGTATGCTCATGGTGTACAATACTTGCAGTATTATGTAAATTAGATTTCTTGCAAAATTCTCTTTTGAGGAGGCGGATACCTATGAAAAAACTGGCAGATCTGGTGGAAAAACTGAATACGAAAGTACTGACCGGTTCGCCGGAAAAAAATATCACTGCCGTGGTCTATGATTCCCGCAAGATCACGGAAGGCTGTCTTTTTATCGCGGTAAGAGGTGCCAATTTTGACGGGCATTCCGCGGTACCGCAGGCAGCGGAAAAAAAGGCGGCAGCCGTTCTGGTAGAGGCGCTCGATGCCGATACCGTTGCACTTTGCAAACAGAGTGGTGTGACCGTGGTGGCGACGGACAATACCCGATACGGACTGGGAATGGTTGCGGCGGCATGGTTTGACTATCCGGCAAAGAAGCTGACGACCGTGGGCATCACCGGAACCAAGGGTAAGACCACGACGACCTATCTGATCAAGTCGATGCTGGAAAACACCGGCGTAAAATGCGGTCTGATCGGTACGATCGAAGTGGACGACGGAAAGAAGCACACCCCGGCGGTCAATACCACACCGGAATCGTACCTGGTGCAGGAGTATTTTGCGCAGATGGTTGATAACGGCTGCAAGGCCGTGGTTATGGAGGTGTCCTCGCAGGCGCTGATGATGCATCGTGTGGCCGGCATCTGTTTTGACATCGGCGTATTCACCAATCTGTCGCCGGATCATATCGGCCCCAACGAACATAAGGACTTTGACGAGTATCTGCATTGCAAGAGTCTGTTGTTTCAGCAGTGCAAGGTGGGATTGGTCAACGGAGACGATCCGTATACAGAACAGATCTTAAAGGACAATACCTGTGCATCCGTGGAGCGCTACGGTTTTGCGGAAGGCAATGATTACCGGGCATCGGAGGAGACGCTGTCACAGGAGCATGGAGCGCTTGGCGTGCGTTTTCATCTGGATGGCTGGACGGCAGCGGACGGCAGTGCCCTTACCGAAGTGGAAGCACCGTTTCCGGGACGCTTTTCCGTATACAATGTTTTATCGGCGCTGGCGGTATGCAGACATTTGCAGGTAAGCGCGGGGGCTGCACAGAAGGGGCTGGGACAGGCTCATGTCAAAGGCCGTATCGAGATGCTTCCCGTATCTTCCGAATACACGCTGATGATCGATTATGCACACAACGCGGTGGCACTGGAGAGTCTGTTAGAGACCTTGCGGGAATACGAACCGGGGCGTATCGTATCCCTGTTTGGCTGTGGCGGTAACCGTTCCAGATCCAGACGATTTGAGATGGGCGAAGTCTCCGGACGGCTGGCGGACTTTACGATCATCACTTCGGACAATCCGAGAAACGAAGAACCTATGGACATCATCGCGGATATCGTCACCGGCATCAAGAAAACCGACGGCGCCTATATCGAGATCCCGGACCGTAAGGAAGCCATTGCCTATGCGATGCACAATGCGCAGCCGGGAGATGTGGTCGTGCTGGCAGGCAAGGGACACGAGGATTATCAGGAGATCAGGGGCGTAAAGCATCCGATGGACGAGCGGGTACTGGTCGCACAGATCCTGCAGGAAGACGGTAACACAGAGGCTCTGGCAAAGATGCAGGCCAAATATCCGAATATAACCATATGAAAGAAACAGAAAAAAAATATGCCGGTGTGATCATCGACATCTCGACCGAGACGCTGGACCGGCCCTTTGAGTACCGCATTCCGGAGGCACTTCGCGGTGTGCTGGAAGAGGGGATGGAAGTCACGATCCCCTTCGGCAAGGGCAATACCGAGCGCAAAGGCTATGTGGTGAGTATTTCCGATACGGCGGAGTTTGAAGAGAGTAAACTCAAGGACATCCTTCGGATCAACGAAAAGTCCATCGGGCTGGAAGGCAGGACACTGCAGCTGGCGGCGTGGATGCGGCACACCTATGGCGGCACTATGATCACGGCGATGCGTACGGTGTTGCCGGTCAAAAAGAAGATCAAAGAAAGTTCCTTCCGCACGATCTGCAGAGAAGCGGATGTGGCGCGGATCCGGGAACAGATCGACAGCTTAAATCCCGTCCGTTATGCGGGGCGCATCCGGCTGTATGAGGCATTGCTGAGCGCCGAGAGCATCCCCGAGCAGATGGTGAAGGACAAGCTGCAGGTATCCGCATCCGTTTTGCGTACGGCGGAAAAAGACGGGATCATCCGGATCGAGACCACCAGACAGTACCGGGCACCGCAGGCAAGGGTGACGCAGGAAAAAGGCGAGGCACAGTTGTCGGAGCACCAATGGGCGGTGGTCAACCGGATCCGGCAGGAGATGCAGGAGGAAACACCCAGGCCGGCATTGATCCATGGCATCACCGGCAGCGGCAAGACCGAAGTGTATATGGAACTGATCGCCGGCGTGATCGCCCAGGGAAAACAGGCGATCGTTTTGATCCCGGAGATCGCCTTGACCTTCCAGACGCTGATGCGTTTTTATGCGCGCTTTGGGGAGCGGGTATCCGTGCTGCATTCCAAACTTTCGGACGGAGAGCGCTTCGATCAGTTTGAGCGCGCCAAGAACGGAGAACTGGATATCATCATCGGTCCCAGATCGGCACTGTTTATCCCGTTTCCGAACCCCGGCATCATCATCATCGATGAGGAGCACGAGACCAGTTACAAGAGCGAAAAGGTGCCCAAGTATCACGCCAGAGAAGTGGCGGAATACATTGCGGCCAGATCCCATGCTCAGCTGGTGCTGGGATCGGCAACCCCTTCGCTGGAAGCCTACTACCGTGCCGAACAGGGACAATATCTTCTGTGCAGTCTGAAGGAACGCTTCGGAGGGGCACAGCTGCCGCAGGTGCATATCGTGGATCTGCGGGAGGAATTGAAGAAGGGCAATCGCAGTTTCTTTTCCGAGAAATTAAAAGAACTGCTTACGGAACGTATGATTCGCGGCGAGCAGAGCATGCTCTTTATCAACCGCCGCGGTACGGCCGGATTTGTTTCGTGCAGATCTTGCGGTTTTGTGGTAAAATGTCCCCATTGCGATGTCTCGCTGACGCAGCACAGGGACGGAAAGCTTCGTTGCCACTACTGCGGACATATCGAAGAGACACCCAGGCTCTGTCCGAAATGCGGCTCCAAATACATCGCCGGTTTTCGGGCCGGAACGGAACGGATCGAAGAGGAACTGCAAAAGTGGTATCCGTCGATCCGGGTGATGCGGATGGATGCCGATACGACCAAAAATAAGGACGATTACGAGTGCATCCTTTCGGCGTTTGCGGACGGAGAGGCCGATGTGCTGGTAGGCACGCAGATGATCGTCAAGGGGCATGATTTTCCCAATGTGACGCTGGTCGGAGCGATCGCGGCGGATCTGTCCTTACACGCAAGCGATTATCATGCCACGGAACGGACCTTTCAGTTATTGGCACAGGCAGCAGGACGGGCCGGACGCGGACAGAAGCGCGGCGAGGTCGTGATCCAGACCTATATGCCGGAGCATTACAGCATCGTTCACGCGGCGGCGCACGATTACGAAGCCTTCTATAAAGAAGAGATCGGATTTCGTGATCTGGCCGATTATCCGCCGGTATGTCATATGCTGGCGATGCAGTTTTATTCGTCACGGGAAGGCACCGGAATGGCCAGGGCAGCGCAGGTGGCGGAGATATTGCGATGCGATAAAAAATTCGAAGCGGTGCAGGTGATCGGACCGGCCGAAGCACTGATCGGAAAATTGAAAGATATCTACCGGGTAGGCTTGTATCTGCGGTCAAAAGATACGGATCTGCTGATCGCTGCCAAGGATCTGGTAGAAGCGATGCAGGAAACACAGCGCGGCACTTCGGATGTGATCATCCAGTTTGATCTGGATCCGACCAGCGCATTTTAACAGTTTATAAAGGGAGGAAAAGAAAAATGGCAATCCGTAATATTCGGGAATACGGGGATGAGGTGTTGGACGCGGTATGCCGTCCGGTGACCAAGATGACACCGCACACAGAACAGCTGATCGAGGATATGTTTGATACGATGTACGATGCCAACGGTGTGGGGCTTGCGGCTCCGCAGGTGGGCGTGCTGCGCAGGATCTGTGTGATCGATGTAACGGGCGAGGATCCGTATGTATTGATCAATCCGCAGATCGTGGAAACCAGCGGCGAGCAGACCGGAAATGAAGGCTGCTTAAGCGTGCCGAACAAGACCGGTGTGGTGACCAGACCTTCCTACGTGAAGTGCGTGGCACTGGATCGCAATATGCAGGAATATACGCTGGAAGGCAGGGATCTGCTGGCTCGTGCCATCTGCCACGAAGTGGATCATCTGGACGGCATTGTCTATGTGACCAAGGTGGAAGGCGAGCTGCAGGATGTCCGTGCATTGGAGGATGAGGAGTAAATGAAGATCGTATTTATGGGAACGCCGGATTATGCGGCAAATGCGCTGGAAGCGATCATCAAGGCCGGATACGAAGTGACCGGCGTGGTCTGCCAGCCGGATAAACCCAAGGGCCGCAGCAATGTGCCGGCACCCTGTCCGGTGAAGGAATGTGCTTTGAAATATGATCTGCCGGTCTTTCAGCCGGAGCGGATCAAGCGGCCGGAAGCGGTGGCGGAACTAAGAAAGTTTCCGGCGGATGTCTTTGTGGTAGCCGCATTCGGACAGATCCTTTCCGAAGAGATCCTGACGATGCCGAAGTACGGCTGCATCAATATTCACGCTTCCCTTTTGCCGAAATATCGCGGTGCGGCACCGATCCAGTGGTCGATCGTGGATGGGGAAAAAGAGACCGGTGTTACGATCATGCAGATGGATGCGGGGATCGACACCGGCGATATTCTGTTTACCAAGACCGTGCCCATCACGGCGGAAGAAACCGGCGGCAGTCTGTTTGACAAACTGGCACAGGCCGGTGCGGAACTGATCGTGGAATCCCTGCCGCGGATCGAAGCCGGGGATTTTACACCGGTGAAACAGGACGAAGCGCAGAGCAATTATGCACGGATGCTCAAGAAAGAAGACGGGCAGATCCGTTGGAGCCGTCCGGCAGAAGAGATCGAGCGACTGGTACGCGGTATGAATCCGTGGCCCAGCGCATATACCTATTATAAAGGAAAGCAGTTCAAGATCTGGAAGGCGGAAGTGCTGAGCAACGAAAACGACGGACTGGAACCGGGCACCATTGAAGCCATCAACAAACACGGGATCGTGATCGCGTGCGGTAAGGGCGTGCTGCAGGTGACAGAGGCACAGCTGGAAGGCAAGAAGCGGATGTCGGCAGCGGATCTTTTAAACGGTCGTGCGCTGGAATTGAACGAAAGACTGGGATAAATGGCAAAAGCAAGCGAAAATCGAAAACTGGTCTATGAGATCCTGCTGGAACTGGAACGTTCGGAACAGAAAGCGGATGTGTTGTTGCACGCTGTGCTGGACAAGTACGATTATCTGGAGCAGCGGGACAAGGCGTTTATCAAACGACTGACGGAAGGCTGCATCGAGCGGAAACTGACGCTGGATTATGTGATCGCGCAGTATGCCAAAACAAAGAACGGGCGGATCAAACCGGCGATCCGTATTCTGCTGCGGATGGGCATCTATCAGATCCTGTATATGGAAGCGGTGCCGGATGCGGCGGCTTGCAACGAAAGTGTGGCGCTGGCGATCGATAAGGGACTGGCCGGACTGAAAGGCTTTGTGAACGGCGTGCTCCGTACCATCAGCCGGGAGAAGGAACAGATCCGCTGGCCGGAAGAGGAGAAGACCTGCCTTTCCGTGGTTTACTCCATGCCGGAGTGGATCGTGGAGCGGTTTCTTTCGGCATACGGAAGAGAAAAGACGGAGGCGATGCTGCTGGCTTATCAGGCACAGCGGCCGCTGACCTTGCGGGTATGCGCCGGTCAGGATGCATCGTCCTTAAAGACTGCCTGGGAGCAGCAGGGCGTTACGGTAAGCGAGAGCCCGTATCGTCCGGGGATTTATCAATTGGAAAATGTGCCGGGCGTGGAAAAGCTGGAAGGCTATGCGCAGGGGGCATTTACCGTGCAGGATGTGAGTTCCATGCTGGCGGTTTACGCAGCCGGGATCCAAACCGGCGATACGGTGGTGGATGTCTGTGCGGCCCCCGGTGGCAAGAGTACGCTGGCAGCAGAACTGTGCGGTCCGGAAGGGCGTGTATATGCCTTTGACTTAACGGACTTTAAGGTAGAAAAGATAAGAGAGAATGCAAGTCGTCTGCAGCTTACGCAACTTACGGCAGAGGCCTGGGATGCGCGGGCGTACAAAAAAGAACTGGAAGGATGCGCGGATGTGGTGATCGCCGATCTGCCCTGTTCCGGTTTGGGCGTACTCGGACGCAAAGCGGACATCCGCTACCGTGTGCAGCCGGAGGATATCGCATCTCTGCAGAGTCTGCAGCGGGAGATCCTGTCTGCGGCAATACATTACCTCAAACCCGGCGGGACACTGGTATACAGTACCTGTACCGTAACAAAGGAAGAAAACGAAGACAACCGCGCATGGCTGGCGGAGCAGTTTGATCTGGAACCGGTTGCGATCCGGGACCGACTGCCGCAGGCTTTGTGTACCGAAACGGCGGATGCGGGATATCAGCAGCTGTTCTGCGGCATCCCGGCCGGCCAGCCTCTTGTGGACGGATTCTTTATCTCGGTGTTTAAAAGAAGAGGAAACGGAAACATATAGTCCGTTAAGCATAGACACAACCTGCTTGCCTTCCTCTTTGGGGGATTCCTTGCAATGTAGGGGATTCGCGTATAAATAAATCCACAAAAGCAATCAGAATACATGGAAAAATTCGACTTAAAAAACTTGACCATAGAGGAACTGACAGAGCACTTCAAGGCCCGCGGGGAAAAGGCATTCCGCGCAAAGCAGCTCTATCAGTGGATGCATCAGAAACTGGCAACGGATCTGTCGCAGATGAGCAATCTGCCGGCGGCGCTGCGGGAGCAACTGGCGCAGGAATACGACTATACGGTGCTGCGGCAGGAGCAGGTGCAGATCTCCAAACAGGACGGTACGCGCAAATACCTGTTTGCCTTACCGGACGGCAACTTTATTGAATCGGTCTGGATGCAGTATCATCATGGCAACAGTGTGTGCATCTCCTCCCAGGTGGGATGCCGCATGGGGTGTTCTTTTTGTGCGTCCACGCTGGGCGGCCTGGTACGCAGCCTGAGTGCGGCGGAGATGCTCGAGCAGATCTATGCGATCACCAGGGATACCAACGAGCGGGTTTCCAATATCGTGGTGATGGGCATCGGGGAGCCCATGGATAACTATGACAATATCGTGCGTTTTCTGCGGATGATCTCGGACGAAAACGGCTTGAACATCAGCCAGCGCAACCTGACCGTATCCACATGCGGTCTGGTGGAAGGCATAAAGAAACTGTCGGAAGAGGGGCTGGCGGTGACACTGGCCCTGTCCCTGCATGCGGTAACGGACGAAAAGCGCAAGGCGATCATGCCGGTGGCTAACCGCTACAGCCTGGCAGAACTGATGGAAGCATGCGATACCTATTTTGACAAGACGGGACGGCGCATCAGTTTTGAGTATGCGCTGATCGCCGGAGTGAACGATACGCCGGAGGATGCGGCGGGACTGGCCAAGCTGGCGGCCAAGCGGCATTGCCATGTCAATCTGATCCCGGTCAATCCGGTGACGGAGCGCGGTTATAAGGAGCCGGATCGCAGTGCGGTGGTGGCATTTCAGAAGCGCCTTGAGGATCTGCATGTGACGGCAACGATCCGCCGGGAAATGGGGCGTGATATCGACGGTGCATGCGGACAGCTTCGTCGAAAAACGCTGCAATTATAAGAAATGCACAAAGTTTTAATCCAAGAATCGCAAAACTTTACAATTTTAGAAATTATGCTAGAATAGGAAGATATGAAACTGGCAGCCTATTCCGTAACAGATATCGGAAGAATCAGAAAAATCAATCAGGACTATGTGTTCACCTCGGAGGTGCCGATAGGGGCATTGCCGAATCTTTTTATTGTTGCGGACGGAATGGGCGGACATAAAGCAGGCGAGTATGCATCCAAATGCACGGTGGAGACCATCGTCGGAGAGGCCAATCTTTCCACGGAGCGGAATCCGGTGCGTGCGATCTCCAAGGCGGTGCGTGTGGCAAACCGGAAGATCCGGAAAAAGGCACTGTCGGATGATAATTACTTCGGTATGGGTACGACACTGGTGGTGGCAACCATTGATGATAACGGCCTGACCGTGGCGAATGTGGGAGACAGCCGGCTTTATATCATCCGGGAGGAAGAGATCAACCAGATCACCGTCGATCATTCCCTGGTGGAAGAGATGGTGCAGATGGGAGAACTGGAGCGAAAGAAGGCGCGCAACCACCCGGACAAAAACATCATCACCCGTGCGATCGGCGTGATGGATGAAGTGGATGTTGACTTTTTTGAGGTGGACGATGTGATGGCCGGGGACATGATACTGATGTGTTCGGATGGCTTATCCAATATGTTGGAGGATACGGAGATCCTGGGGATCATTCAGAGCGGCGGCAGTCTGCAGGATCGTGCAAAGCGTCTGGTGGCGGCGGCAAATATGAATGGCGGACGGGATAATATCGCAGTAGTTTTAGTGGAATTACAGAAGTAAGGAACTGAGGGACGGGCAGTAACAATGATTAAGATTGGAATGACAGTAGCAGACCGATATGAAGTGCTGGAAAAGATCGGTACCGGTGGTATGAGCGATGTGTATCGTGCAAAAGATCACAAACTCAGCCGATTTGTTGCGGTAAAGGTCTTAAAGCAGGAGTTCTCCGAGAATAAGGATTTTCTGCAGAAATTCCGCTCGGAAGCGCAGTCTGCGGCAGGACTGATGCATCCGAATATCGTAAATGTGTATGATGTGGGGGAAGAGAACGGCTCCCATTATATTGTCATGGAGCTGGTAGAAGGCATCACACTCAAGAAATATATCGAGAAGAAAGCCAGACTCTCCGTGCGTGAGGCGGTCAGCATTGCGATCCAGGTAGCACAGGGCATCGAAGCGGCACACAACAATCATATCATTCACCGCGATATCAAGCCGCAGAATGTCATCATCAGTATGGACGGCAAGGTAAAGGTGACTGATTTCGGTATTGCCAAGGCAGCGACCAGCAATACGATCACTTCCAATGTCATGGGCAGCGTGCACTATACCTCTCCGGAGCAGGTGCGCGGCGGTTTTTCCGATGAAAAGAGCGATATCTATTCTTTGGGTATCACCTTATTTGAAATGTTGACCGGACGGGTGCCGTTTAACGGGGACACCACGGTTGCGGTAGCAATCAAGCACATTCAGGAGCAGATGCCGTCTCCGAGAGAGTTTGTACCGGAGATCCCCATCAGCCTGGAAAAGATCGTGCTCAAATGTACACAGAAGAGTCCGGACCGCCGTTATCAGTCGGCACCGGAACTGATTGAAGATCTGAAGCGGTCCCTGATCAGCCCGGATGAGGACTTTGTTAAATTGGTGACCGAGGATACCACGGGCGAGACCAAAGAGATCTCCCAGCAGGAACTCAGTGCCATCCGTCATGTCACAAGCAAAAGGGACAAGATGGATGCGCAGATGGCGACCGGCACCGTTACGGAAGAAAACTATCCGCAGGAAGAAGACAGCTATGCGGAGGAGTATCCCGAGCAGTATCCGGAAGAGGAATATGCGGAGGGCGAATATCCCGAAGGAGAGTACGCGGAAGGCGAGTATCCGGAAGGGGAGTATGTCGAAGGCGAATATGCACAGGATGAATACGGAACCGAGCAGGGCGAGTATGCCGAGGATTATCCGGAAGAGCCTGCGGAAACCGTTGTTTCGGAAATGACACCGCCCCGGAAAAAGAGCGAAGGAAAGACTTCCTCTGCGACATCCAATACCACGGGCAAGAAAAAGAGCAGCGGTTCCAAGAACGGGAAAAACAGCGGCAAGAACAGCGGTAAGAATACGTCCAAATCCTCCGGCACCAAGAATGCGACCGATACCGGAAACAAAAAGAACGGCAAGAATACCAAGAGCAATTCGAAGAAGAGCAACACTTCCGCCAAGGGGGCACGCAGATCCCGTTATGAGGATGAGTACGATCCCCGTATGGAAATGCTGACCACGGTACTGATCATTATCGCAGCTTTGATCGTCGGTTGTATCTTTATCTACATCATCGGCAGCGCCATGGGCTTTTTCGGTGAGAAAGAAACGGGGATTCCGCAGCCGGAAACACAGATCGGCGCTACGGATGCACCGGAACCCACCGGGGAAGCGGAAGTAACTCCGACGGCAGGACCGGTCGGAAGCCAGAATGCGATCATCCCCAAGGTGGTCGGCAGAACCAAGCAGGAAGCAACGGTAGCCCTGGAGAACGAGGGCTTTGAAGTTGCCGTGATCCGGGAAAATTCGGAAACCATCGCCAAGGACTATGTCATTGCACAGGATCCGCGGGAAGATTCCAAGCTGCAGAGAGGCGGTACGGTAACCATTACCGTAAGTCTCGGTGCGGAATCCAGCGAAGTTCCCATGCCGGATCTGAAAGGTCTGACCGGTGCAGAGGCTACCACGGAACTGGATAACCTCGGACTGACCTTAAAGATCGTCGGAGAAGAATACAGTGATAAGTATGCCCAGGGACAGATCATTTCCCAGAACTATACCGTCGGCAGTACGATCAAGGGCGGCACGGAAGTGGAAGTGCATGTGAGCCTTGGTATGGAACCGGCGTATTACAATGTCAATTATATGGTGCAGGCACCTTCCGACTATGCGGGCGGGGATGCCAGCGTGATCCTGGTGGAGCCGACCACCGGTCAGCAGATCTGGGCAACCACCACCAGTGTGTTCCCGGTACAGATCAATATCACCGGTCTGTATCTGATCTCGGACGGTATTTTGTCGATCAATTATAATGCCAATCAGGAACAGACCGTGACGGATGTGAACGGTAATGTTTCCGTCGTGCCGGTACAGGTACAGAAGACATCGGATCCGGTGGTGGTCCAGTTCACACGGGCACAGTAAGCGTATGGCAGACGGACGCGAGGGAAGAATTGTCAAAGGTATCGGCGGGTTTTATTATGTGGAGATCGCCGGTGGCGAAATCTATGAATGCCGTGCGCGCGGGATCTTTCGAAAAGACGGACAGAAGCCGCTGGTCGGTGACTATGTTCGTATCGGGATCGTAGATGAAGAAAAAAAGGAAGGCAGTGTCGATGAGATCCTGCCGAGACAGAATGCGCTGATCCGGCCGGAAGTGGCCAATGTGGATGTGGCGCTTTTGGTTTTTGCATGTGCATCACCGGAACCCAGTCTGCTCTTGCTGGACCGCTTTCTCGTAATGCTGCGTGCGCAGGATGTAAAATGCATTCTGATCTTTAACAAGGATGATCTGGTAGAGGCAGACCGGTTGGCGGAGCTGGAGCAGATCTATCAGAAGGCGGATGTGGATGTCCGCTGTATCTCGGCCAAGGCCGGCGGTACGGAAGAGATCCTGGACTGCATCAAAGGGAAAACGGCGCTTCTGGCAGGCCCCAGCGGTGTGGGCAAATCCACGATCTTGAACAGTCTGTGTCCGCAGGCGCAGATGGAGACCGGCGAGATCAGCAAAAAACTGAAACGCGGTAAACACACGACCAGACATGCGGAGTTGTTCTGCCTCGGAGAAGACACCTTTTTGTTTGATACACCGGGCTTTACGGCACTTTCTCTGGGGGATATGCCGGAGAAAGAGATCCGCAGTTATTATCCGGAGTTTTTGCCGTACGAGGGCGAATGCCGTTTTCGGGAGTGTTCCCATACGCACGAGCCGGGCTGTGCGGTGCGTGAAGCGGTGGAAGCCGGAGAGATCCATCCGGAGCGGCACCGGGCGTATGTCGCTTTGTACGAAGAACAGAAGAACCGAAAGAAATACTGAATACCGGCGGATGCGGTGTTTAGAAATCATATGAAACAGAATATTATTCACAAAGGCGTGGGGGTAGAAGGTATGGCACAGGCAATTCGGAAACGACGACTGGCACCGTCCATTCTGGCAGCAGATTTTATGCATCTGCAGGAACAGGTGGATGCCGCAATCGAGGGGGGAGCGGAGTATCTCCACTTTGATGTGATGGATGGCGTATTCGTACCGGCGATCTCTTTTGGGATGCCGGTGCTCAAGAGTGTAAAGAAAGGGTGTCCGATCCCGTTGGATGTGCATCTGATGATCACCCAGCCGGAACGCTATGTGACGGATTTTGTCAGAGCCGGCGCCGATATCCTGACGGTGCATTATGAGGCATTGAAGCAGCCGTCGAGAGTGCTGGAAGAGATCCGCACCTGGGGCGTAAAAGCCGGTCTGGCGATCAGCCCGGAGACGGCACCGGAAGTGGTGAAGGAGCTGTTGCCGCAGATCGATCAGATCACGGTAATGACGGTTCGTCCGGGATTCGGCGGACAGACCTACATTCCCGAGTGCATCGAGAAAGTACGCACGATCGCCAACTGGATCGAAGAAGGCGGTTATGCCGTGGATATCGAAGTGGACGGCGGCGTAAAGCACGACAATATCGATATCTTCCTGAATGCCGGAGCCAATGTGATCGTGACCGGATCAGCGGTTTTTTCCGGAGATGTGAAAAAGAATGCCGAGATCTTTTTACAGAAGATGAACGAAAACTAAATTCAAAAAACTAAAATCAAAAACGGAGGAATCGTCCTCCGTTTTTTTGATAGGTATAGGGGATCGTTTTATTCTTCCCCCGGATTGACATGGATCATCACATGTTTGACTTTCGGGAAATTCTGTTCCACGGCATCGTGAACATTCTCGGCGATGGCGTGGGCATCGATCAGCGAAATATCCCGCTTTACGGAAATCTCCAGGTCGATATAGATCTTGTTGCCGAACTGCCTGGTGCGGAGCAGATCGATCTTTTGTACACCGTCCTGTTCCTCCACAAAGCTATGCACCTTCTGTTCAAAAGCGTGATCGCAAGAGGTATCGATCATTTTGTTCAGGGCATCCTGTGAGATCTCGAATGCAACTTTTAAAATGAGCAGACAGATGAGCAGGGCGGCAACCGGATCCATAAAGGTCATACCGAGCCTTGCCATGCCGATACCGATAAAGGATCCGATGGATGAGATCGCATCAGAGCGGTGGTGCCATGCATCAGCCTTAAATGCCGGCGAATCCAGACGTTTTGCATAATACATTGTATACCAGAACATGCCTTCCTTCACAATGATCGAGACGATCGCAGCGATCAGGGGCAGCAGTGTCGGTACTTCGATGGCTTCGTGCAGCACCAGTTTGCGGATCCCGCTATAGCCGATCCCCAGTCCGGTACCGGCCAGGATCAGCGCCAGGATCAGAGATGCCACGCATTCCAGTCGTTCGTGGCCGTAAGGGTGCTCCTTATCTTCTTTTTGCTGGGATAGTTTCACACCGATATAGGCAATCAGTGTGGCAAAGACATCGGACAGAGAGTGCACGGCATCCGAGATCATCGCACCGGAATTACCCAAAATACCGGCGATCATCTTAAAGGCAGCCAGCAGCACATTCCCCAGGATTCCCACATTTGACAGTTTTTTGACGATCTTTTCTTCGTTCATATCCTACCTCCGCAGCAAACGATCGATCTTTGTTTCGGAGTATAAAAAAAGCACACCCCGGAACATACTACTGTCCCACAGATGTGTTTGGCTCACTCTGTTGTCGCTTTCGCAACCCGACTACATACCGAAAACGGTTCGGCATTGTCTGTTCAGTTTGTACTGTAGATCTCACATATATGTGTTTTGCAGTGCAAATTGTTATCTATACTATAGCACGGCAGCAAGCCGCGTGTCAAATTGGCGTTTGTGGGACTGACGCCCCCCGAGAAAACTTGGCGGTAGCACTTGCCTTCCCCCTGCTTGCGGGGGGAAGG
>CAMJAP010000040.1 GCA_946403625.1 uncultured Lachnospiraceae bacterium | reverse complement strand
GAAAACGCTCGATCTGTTCTTTATAAAAGAGGATCGTCTTGTGGTGCTGCCGGATATTATAATCCGCGCTTGCGGCGCCTTCCGCCTTTTGCAATAACCATTCCACATTGGATTCTTTCTCCTGCGGTGTCTTTTGCATACACTCTCTGGTATAGCGGCTCACCATCACAGAATCGTACTCCATACGCAAATGGTACAGTCTCGCGATCAGGCCTTCGATCCTTCCCGCCTCCGGCCAGGTCTGTAACTTCTCCGAAAGAAATGCCCTAGTCTCCTGAAATGTCCGGTCGGATAATGTTGCTTCCTGATACAGCATATTTTCGATACGATTTAATTTTTCTTCCACCGTCAGATCAAACAGTTCATCGATCGTTACGCCAAACAGAACCGACAGTTTGGGCAGCGTATAAATATCCGGCGCTGCAGCATTGTTTTCCCACTTGGAGACTGCCTGTCCGCTGACGCCCAGTTTCTCCGCCAGTTCTTCCTGTGTCATCTTCGCATCCGTTCTTAATCTTCGGATTTTTGTTCCCAGTTCCATATCTTTATCAACCTTTCTATTTTTATTCAGACCGATCTGTTGATAATGCCATTATATCGGCATTTGCCGCAAAAAACAATGGAACAGAAATAGAATGCATCCAACGGGAGGTTGAGAAGTGTTTTCTCCGCAATTATAGTTCTATAATTCTTGATTTCATCACATCATTTCTATGGATCTTCACCTCTCATTCAGTCCATTATCCCACATTCTTTTATATATTTTTCCTTTTTTCAATAATTCTTCATGCTTCCCAGCCTCTACTATACTCCCATTTTTTAAAACAATAATATTATCGCAACCAGAAACAGCATGTAATCTATGTGCAATTAAAATTTTTGTTATATCTTTTAGATCATTTACTTCTTTCAATATCTTCTTTTCTGAAATCAAGTCCAGATTGCTTGTCGCTTCATCCAAAATCAGTATATCCGGTTTCCGTAATATTGCCCGCGCAATCGCAATTTTCTGTCTTTGTCCTACTGATAATGTTAATCCTTTTTCACCAACCATAGTATCAAGTCCCTGCGGCAATCTATCAGCAAACTCTTTTACCAAGCATTTATCGCATATAGTTTCTAATTCTTCTTCTGAAAAATCGATATTCCCCATTGTAATGTTATCTCTTATTGAAGACGAATACAAAAAAACATCCTGAGATACATAAGCTATTTTTTTTCTTAATAGTTTACTATTAATTTTGCCAATCTCTGTATTGCATATTTTTATGGTTCCATTTTCCACCTGATATAATTTTACAAGCAACTTCGCTAGAGTTGATTTTCCAGATCCACTTTCACCGACAAACGCAACACTTTCCCCAAATCCAATTTTGAGATTTATATCACATAATACTTTTTCTCTCATACCATATCGAAAATCAATATTTTTATATACTATATCCCCCTTGAAATCAAAATCATCGATCCCCTTTTCGGCAATACAATCTTTTTCAATTTGCAGATCCAATATTTCATCAAGTCTTTCCGCCGCCACAATTCCATTACTCAGTCCAGGTTGTAATTGGATAAGATTTTTTATCGGATCCATAAAATAAACAATCACAGAATTAAAAGTGATTAATTCTCCGATCGTCATTCTTCCTTTCATTACACTTATAGTTCCCATCCAAAAAACGCATATTAATGTAACAGCATTAAGCAAATTTACTATATTTATTTGCCCAAATGACAGCAAACCATTCCTGGCAGATGTGTTTAGATATTGTCTGATAATACCACACATTTTATCTATTCTATCCTGTTCTAGCGTACATGTTTTTGTTGTTTCAATTCCGGAAATACTCTCTGCAAGATATGAATTAAAAATCGAATTTTCTTCCAATTGTTTTCTGCTATTTCCCTTTATCGGCTTATTATATAATAAAACTACCACTCCATATGCCAACAAACTGATCAAAGTTATCACGATCAATCTGCGATTCAATTGCAATAAAACAAGCAATCCAAATATTGCCATAATGAAATCCGCACAAAAATTAATACTTATATTCACTATTGCTTCTCTGATCTTCATAATATCTATAAATCTGGATATTATTTCTCCCATTTTTTTATTCCCAAAGAATTCTAATGGAAGCCTAACAATGTGTTGGAAATAATCGCTCATCAATCGGGAATCAAAAGAAGAATTTAGTTTTATTAGTGTTGATGTCTTGACAAACTCTATAGCAGTTTTTATAAGATATAATCCTATAGCTCCCAGCGACAACAAATTTAGTACTTCAATATCATTATCCGGCAACGCTTGGTCAATTACTGTAGAATAATAAAACGAAACAAAAACACCTAATATCGTTAGAACTATAGTATACGCAATTATTCGCATCAATTCCTTTTTATATTCAGAAATATAACTAAAGTAGCGTAAAAAAGGGATTTGAAATTGATGTTTATATCGTATTTTTTCCCCAGGTGACATTAGTATAATTACTCCAGTCCACTGCGACAAAAAGCTTTCTTTCGGAATTTTCTTTACCCCATCACCCGGATCTGCAATTAATATATTATCTTCATTAATTTCATAAAGCACCACATAATGACTGTTATTCTCTTTCGTTACAACATGTGCAATGGCCGGTAAAGTAAACTTTGATTCTATTGCCTCCTTATTTCCATGTATTGCTTTTACCAAAAATCCAAAATGCTCCGCCGCCTTCTTCATTCCAAAAACAGTCGTACCATCTTTATCCGTCTTAGCAACCTCCCTAATACCGGCAGCCTTTAAATGTATACCATAGTTTTCTGCTATCATTCTTATACATGCAATCCCGCAGTCAGTAATGTCTTTTTGTTTTATATAAGAATATCTCATCGAATTAAAACTCCTGTTTAAATATATTCATACTTCCGGCAAATAAGAATAACGAAATAAGGGTCAAAGAACATATAACAGAAACAATTCCTTGTCTGTATGAAAAATCTTCTAATACAATCCATTTAACAGTATAGGGCCCAATAATAGAACTGATTTTTTTTATAGTTGACATCATTTCCTGATTATCAAGAATAACCACCAATCCACTAAAGGCAAATCCCATCCAAGATGCAAGAAGTGACGCCAGCATATTTCTTATAACAAAACTCAAAACTACATAAAATACGACATATGACAACACTACCAGCTCTATTGCTAATATCTTACCTATATTTAATCCATCATTTTGCATAAAATTCACATAAATAGGACTATTCATTAGAATACAGTGCAATATTACAAAACCTATATTAAACATGATCAATACAAACAATACGAGTGCTGACAAACGCCCTATAAATATCTCCATCGGAGAATGTCCATTCATAACCTCAAAATTTATGGTTTTATTTTTATAATCAGCACAATTATATGCACACACAAAAACAAAATAAATCAAATTACCTATAAAGAAAAAATTGTCCCATGTTCCATAAATACCTTGTTCATTATCAGATAACAAACCAACAAAAGATAGTACAATCGGAAACACAATACTCCATACAAGCGTATATACAAAGACTCTTCCCTTTATTATTCTGTATACCATGGCCTTAAAAATACTATTCATTTATACTGATCTCCTATCATAGAAAGATAATACTGTTCTAATGTTTGTTTTTCTTCCCTAAACTCATATGTATAACAACCATTGTCAAATATAATACGCGCTATTTCCTCTACGGAAATATTTCCGTAAATTAAAATTCTATCATCATTACATCTTTCATATGTAATATTATTATTATTAAACGATTGTATTATTTTATCCGTTTCAGACACTTTAATAATACATTTCTTTTCACAGCTTTTTTTTACTTCATCCATGCCCACACATTTTATTATCTTACTTTTTGATACAAAAATCAGATCCGTTACCATATGTTCTAATTCAGACAATATATGACTCGAAATCATAATAGTAATGTTATATTTTGTATTTAGATTAAGGATAAAATTTCGAAATTCTATTATACCTGCAGGATCTAGTCCATTTGTCGGTTCATCCAATACCAGTACATCGATTTTTTCCAATAAAGCAATGGCAATCCCTAGTCTCTGTTTCATTCCCAGCGAATACTCGCCAACCTTCTTTTTACTATTTTCCAGACCAACAATACCAAGCACTTCACCTATTCTGTTTTTATCTTTTATTCCCCTTTGAATCCTCTGAAGATTCAAATTTTCATACGCATTCATTTCCGGAATAAGATACGGAGACTCAACTATAAACCCAAATCGTTTTCTGTACTTTCGTACTCCATCTACACTATCATCTCCATAAAAACACATATTTCCGGATGTCGGCTTAATCAAACCTGCCAACAATTTAATTAATGTCGTTTTACCGGCTCCGTTTTCGCCTACAAAACCATATATCTTCCCCCTCCCTATTTCGATAGAAACATCTTTTAACGCATATTCATTTTTATACTTCTTGCATAGTCCATTCGTTTTAATAATTGTTTCTTCCATCCCAACTACTCCTATTAATTTGCTACGGCATCAATAAACATTCTTTTAATACACTCTTCTTTACAGTTATCACTTTCCCAACATTTACACGGTCTATCTACTGCACTACAGCAAAATAACAATTCACATTTACTGCATTTTTCCACCGATGTCTTTATTATTCTTTTTCTTAAATCTACAAACACATCAGAATCAAATAAATCCGATAGTGTTTTTTCCCAAACATTTCCAAGGTACATCTCCTCACGCTCGCACCCTTGGCATGGATATGCTGATCCATCATTTGCCACAAAAAATGAAGGAACACATGTTATCGGTTGCGGTTCATGAGTTGGCTTAAGTCTATTATCATAACTGTATGCATATTCTAATATCTTATTATTATCGTATGACAAGGTTTGTAAAGCATTAAATACAGATTTCACATATTCATCCTCTGTAATATCAAGCATTGCATCTATCTCATTACCTATTTTACCATATTTGGTCATACTCCATCGAAACACAATATTTTTATACCTGTTTTTTAACAATTCCACGATCTCACCTATCTTTTCCGCATTCATTTTTGAAACAATAGGCATAATTTTTATTCTAACAGTCTTTGATAGTTTTCCACATATATCCTCTATTTTATCAAGATTCTCAATTATTCTCTCTTTTAGATTTATCTGATCAACTCCCCATAATTTGTTTAACACATTATTATCAATACTATCCAGACTTATTCCAAAATCGTCCACAAGCGACATCAATCTTTCCAAATCCAGTCTTCCTAGCAGCAAACCATTAGATATAAAATGTGGATTCATACCTGATTGATGTACATATTCACATAATTCTATTAAATGCTTGTTTAATGTAGGTTCTCCACCCGTAAAAACAACATCCTTTCCATTAAGTTTACCAAATTCATCTATTATTTCTTTTATTTTATCAACACTCAGTCTTCTGATATTATCAGATTTCTTACGCGCATTTCTTTTTTCTTTATTAAAACAATATAGGCAATTAAGATTACAATCATCAGACAGACTTATATATATATCATTAAAGGGATACTTATGTATATCATCCAAATCCATTGATAATTCTATCGAATCCAGATCCATACATTTGTGCTCTTGTTCAGCAAGAATACCCTTCCTTTTCAATAAATCAAAAAAATCCTTTGTATCATTCAGAAAAACATCCTTTGAAATGTCATACTTTTCACAAAAAAAAGAACTCACTTCTTCCATGTCATTCATTTCAGATATAACTTGATATAGTTCAGCACCCATATCATCTACGGGCATCCAATAATTTTTCTCAGCGTTAAAAAGTAAATATGAACATTCAGTCTCAAGATGTTCTATTGGCCTTACATCATATAAATATGTATTTTTATTAATTATTACCTTATTGCTCATTTCTATAAAATCTCCTCATTGACCTCTATAAAAAGGATATGGTTGGCTATAAACCATACAATAATTTTATAGGTTAAAATACATTATTATACAATGGCATTATTCATCCGGTAAAACTCCCCCTCTGATCTTTACCTTTGTATGTATAATTCTTGTATCTTAGAACCCACCTTTTTCTGTATTACAAGCAATACCTACAACATAGCATGTCCCAATCTTGAAACCGCCTTCTGACCAACATGTATAACCAACAACATAGCATGAGCCAATGTTACCGCCTGAAATCTGAGCGGCTTCGCTATCAGAAATTTCCGAAAATGATTTGGTTTCAAATTCCGGTTCTTTGTAATTAGGTTTCTTCCACATAAACTATCCCTCCTATTGGTTTCTTTTCCAACCATATCCATCTATAGGCTACCATTCCTTCCTTAAAAAATAAACTTTCTTTGGACCAACAGCACTTTTTTTGGATATACGACATGATTATTCCGCAAATAGATAATGCAAGAGAATATCTAACCCGAATGAAATATCAATTATTTAGATTCTTAACTTTTATAAATTTCTCAAAAACAACAAAAAGGCTGCCACCTTGATGATTTCTACATCATCTAAAGAGACAGCCCCTTTCTTTATCTATGTTACTAACTAGCCAAAAAGTTTGTTTATTATATCTATCCAATCAATTGCATACATTCTATTTCCCCCTCCTATGATAAAATCTAACACTCTTGCATTTTACTATTCTCCTTCTCTATATTTCAATATCATTTTGATGAACTGCACTTTTTCCTGACAAACAACATTTTTAGTTTTTCAGTGTTTCGTCAAAGAATAATACTCACTACATATATTCCGTTTTCACAGCTTTGTTCGATTTCCCCATCCATTTTATATATAATGCTTTTTATGTTTCTTGTACCAAAACCGTGATTTTGAATATCTTCTTTCGTTGTTTTTATACTGCTATTTGCTTTGACCTCTAATAAGCACGAATTTGATATTTCTAATATTATTCTTTTTGCCCGAGATCCGACAACAATTTTAACGAACCTTTCTTTCCCCTCTTCAACCTTCTCTGCTGCTTCTACAGCATTACTCAGCAGATTGGAAATAAGAACGCAAAAATCGAAAATATCGGGAGTTGCATTATCTGTTATCTTTCCTTCCCATTCAAACCTAATACCTTCATCCGTTGCTTTCTGATGCCATTCAGCAACAATCGCATCCACTGCCGAAATACCGGAATACCGCCTGGCCGTAGCATTTCTGGTTTCCTGTCTCATTCGCTCAATATATTCCTTCAGAAAAGATAGGTTCCCTTCTTCAACCCCCATTTCCAACGCAGTAAGATGCGCATTAATATCGTGTCGAAAAGCCCGCATCTTCTCATCCGCATTTAATATATCCTGTACATGCGTGTTTTGTTGCTCTATGAACTGTTTATATATTATATTATCTGCCTGATATCGAATTGCCCTGTTTTTCAGATAGGACAACCAATAGATTCCGCCAACAAAAATTAAGGCTAAGATGATGATGCATATAGCCAATGGCTTCCGTAGAAGAATAAGCATCTTGTCATCCCCCTCCATCAGCCCCTGTGAAACAGCAATGATCAGAAACAGACAAAACATTCCGATGAGTAAGCTTATATACTCGGAAACCCGGAAACGCACTTTTTCATCCGTATCCGTCTTTTTTGACACTATCAAAAAGATTAACAGCGGGAGCAACGCCACTCCATCGCTGATCACGCCCCACTTCTGTGCCCCAAGATATTGCGAATACTCTATGCCTGTCGCTATTGACAAAACATAAGACATCAAAATATTAATACATCCTGTCAGAAAAAATGCGATCGGATACAATGTAATAGAATATAAGTATGATGCATCAAACAGAAAAAAAACCGCTATAAAAACGCAAGCTGAAATGACTATCGCAGAATACTGTCCCGAAGTAGTGTGCATCAGGATTTCTCCTATTACACAAGTACCAGCCATAACCACCGGAAAAATAATCCCCTTCTTTAACCGGACATGAAAAATCCCGCGATAACACAAACAATAATTCAATAACTGCAATATATAACTGATTGCCCAAAGCATTAGGATCTCTTTAACCTTTCAACCGTTATACTTTTTAAGAACGAATTGTAAGACTTCTTAAATTGCTGATAAAAGGTTCTTCCTACAGTAATACGCTCTCCGTTGGACATTTTAACTTCTCCTCCCGAGATGCTCTCCACATATTGCATATTGATCAGGTATGACTTGTGAATCCTTTGAATCGTTGTTCCGCGAAGTTTTTCCTCCAAATATCCCAAGCTATCATACCCCGTGAAATTTAATTCACGCGTATATACATCAACATAGTTCTTCTGCGCCTGTATATATACGATTTCATCCAGTTTGATATATACCTTACCATCCATCCCCTTGATCAATACATCCAGGTTTTCGCTATTCTCTCGAATCGCTGTTTTTAAGCAACTCATAATCGCCACATCTTCCGTCGGCTTCGGTAGGAAGGCCAGCGTTTTTATATCTATGGTGTTCCAACGCAATTCTTCGTAAGAAGATACAAAAACAATTCTCCAGAACAAGTCGTTCTTTCGAAGTTTTTCCATCACTTCCAATCCGTTCATCCCTTGCATTTGAATATCCAAAAAAAGCAATAATACCCTATCGCCCTGATATTCCAAAACCTCTTCTCCGGATTGAAATTCTATTATGTCATACTCTTGATCTGTATTATCCAAATAATCCCGGCAGCTCTTCCGAACCCGTTTTCGCCAGAATTCATCATCATCACATATAGCTATCGTAATCACTTTTAAAACCCTTATTGCGTGCTAAATTTATCCACTCGATTTATAATTTTATCATTGTGTACACAATTTATCAATCATATCTCCCTTCTTTTTTACCCGCAATATTCGATTCGTTTTACCATAATTTTTCTAGTTTTCGTAAGGTTTTATGTTATCTGAAAAAATCTTTCCCAACAAAAAATGCAGACACTGTATGCGTCCGCATTTTTTGAAAAAAGGAGTGTATATGAGAATTACTTGTTCGCGTTTTTTCTGGCGGCCAGGATGTCGAAGACAACGGCGCCCAAAAGTACGATACCTTTTACGATCTTTTGCTTGTCTGCATCCACATTCAGAAGCTGCATACCCAGGTTGATGACACCGATCAGGGTTGCACCGACTACCATTCCGAAGACGCTGCCGGATCCGCCGTATGCCGATACACCGCCGACAACGCAGGCTGCGATCGCGTCCATCTCGTAGTTGGTTCCCGCCGTGGAATTGGCTGCCTGGAATCTGGCGATCACGATGTAGGATGTGATCACGGTCAACACTGCCATATTCAGGTAAGCAAAGAACATGATCTTTTTGGTATCCACACCGGACAGTCGGGTGGCTTCCTTGTTACCGCCGATCGTGTAAAAATATCTTCCCAGTGTAGTCTTGGATGTGATGAAACTGTAGATCAAAACGATCGCAACCACCCAGATCAATACGGTTGGGATACCGCCGGCCAGCGCCAGTTTGTATGCAAACAGCATAATTACCGCAACCGACAGTGTCGACTTAACGATCACCGATACCAGCGAATCCGCTTCGTAGCCTTTCTTTAAACGATTGGCTCTGGTCAGGAAGTTTACGGCAACCACGATCACCGATGCGATCACACCGACTGCTACACATACGATGTTCAGCTCATTGATCGGTGTTTCAAAGATCTTTCCCGAAAAGATGGAAAGGAAGGTCTGCGGAAACGGTGCGATACTGCCGGTAGAACTGTTTTCGGAAAGCAGTGCCGTTCCCCATCCGCGGAAAGCCAGATAACCGGCCAGCGTTGCGATCCAGGGCGGAATATCCACATAAGCTACCAGAAAACCGAGAATACATCCGTATACCACACCGACCAGCAACATTACAAAGATCGATACACCGGCAGGCAGCTCTTTTACCACCATCAGGATACCGCCGATCGCTCCGATAAAGCAGACAAACGAACCACAGGAGAGATCGATGTTACCGCCGGTCAGCATACACATCAGCATACCGGTCGCCAGTATAAATACATATGCATTCTGTGTGATCAGTGCGTTAAAGTTCAGCGGCGAAAACATCTTGCCTTCCGTCATCACCACGAAAAATACATATACCAGAACAAGGACGATCAGCATTGCATTCTTTTTTATGTTCTCCAAAAATTTTGCCATGACTTTCTCTCCTTACTTTTTCTTCTTGTTGGATAACACATCGAATATGATCGCTACCAATACGACAATACCTTTTACGACCTTCTGATAGTTCGGTGAAATACCCATGATACTCATACCCTGGTTGATCACGCCCATCAGTACCGCACCGATGATCACACCGAAGATACCGCCTTCACCGCCGGATGCACTTGCGCCACCGATGAAGCAGGCTGCGATCGCATCCATTTCGTATCCCTGTCCGAACGTCGGCTGTGCACCGGATGCTCTGGCGATCGTAAGAATACCGCCGAGTCCTGCCATCAGACCCATATTGATGTAGGCAAAGAAATATACTTTTCGCGAATCGATACCGGACAGACGGGTGGCTTTTTCATTTCCGCCGACCGCATAAAGATAACGGCCGATCGTTGTTTTGGTTGTTATATATCCGTATGCGATCAATACCACCGCGATCCAGATCAGCCCGGCAGGAATACCTTTGTACTTTGCCAGCTTGTAAAAGATCCAGAGTACGGATGCGCCGACCGCCGCAATTTTGGCAACATCACTGTAGAACGGTGCCATCTCAAAACCTTTTTCCTGCGCATCCATACGGTTTTTGATTACCAAAACCGCATAGATCAAAACCACCATAATACCGGTCGTCATACAGGTAATGTTCAATCCTTCTCCGTGAAAGAAATCCGGAACATAACAATCCGCGCCGCCGCCGAAAACATTCAGGAATGTCTCATCCGAAATACCGATGGTCATACCCTGCATTACCACATTGGCCATACCGCGGAATGCATACATACCGGAGAGTGTTGCGATAAACGGCGGTACTTTTACATACGAGATCCAAAAACCCTGCCACACACCGACCAGCGCACCGCCGATCAGCATGATCGCAACCGCCACCCAAACATTGATGTGTTTATCCATCACTACTGCGCCGATACCGCCGACAAAACATACCACGGAACCGACCGCCAGATCGATGTTTCCGCCGGTCAGGATGCAGAGCAGCATACCGGCAGCAAGTACAAACACATACGCATTCTGCGAGATCAGGTTATTGATGTTCTGCGGAAAAAGAATCTTTCCGTCTGTAGATACCCAAAAGAATATGATGACTGCGATCAGGGCAAACACCATCGTATATTTTTTCAGTATATCCCGAATATTTAAACTCATGCTTCTTCGCCCCTTCCTGACTGCAAGATGCAGGCCATGATATTTTCCTGTGTAGCCTCTTCTGCTTTCATCTCGCCGACAAATTTACCTTCATTCATAATATAGATCCGGTCACTCATTCCGATGACTTCGGGCAATTCCGAAGAGATCATCACCACCGATTTCCCCGCATTTACCAGGTCGTTGATGATACAGTAGATCTCGTACTTTGCACCGACATCGATACCTCTGGTCGGTTCGTCCAGGATCAGGATATCCGGATCGGTAAACATCCATTTTGCAAGCAATACCTTCTGCTGATTACCGCCGGAAAGATTACCCACATTCTGTTCCACCGACGGTGTCTTGGTTCGTAATTTTTCTTTGTAGTCCACAGCGACCTGATATTCCTTATCCACATCGATCACGCCGTGATTACTTACACCGTTCATATTTGCCAGTGAAGTATTTACGCGAATGGGATTGGTCAGTACCAGTCCGTTTCCTTTTCGGTCTTCCGTCACATACGCCAGATGCGCATTGATCGCTTCTCTCGGATTTTTGAGAACCATTTCCTCGCCGTTGATATATAAGGATCCGGTGATGTCCGAACCATAGGAACGACCGAAAATGCTCATCGCCAATTCCGTTCTGCCTGCCCCCATCAGTCCGTAGATCCCGACCACTTCACCTTTGCGCACATACATATTTACATTGTCTACCACTTTGCGCTCGGTGTATAACGGGTGATGAACGGTCCAGTTTTTTACTTCCATATTGACATCGCCCGCATTTACGACGATATCACCGAATGGATTCTGTCTCTTCGGGAAACGGTCGGTGATCTCGCGGCCTACCATTCCGCGGATGATGCGGTCTTCGTTGATCTCCATCGTATGACAGTCCATCGTTTCTACCGTGGAACCGTCACGCACCACCGTGATCTTGTCCGCAACATAAACCACTTCGTTAAGCTTGTGGGTAATGATGATCATCGTCATTCCCTGCTTTTTAAACTCCAGCATCAGATCCAGCAATGCTCTGGAATCCGTTTCGTTCAAAGATGATGTCGGCTCATCCAGGATCAGCAGCTTTGCATTTTTTGCCAATGCCTTTGCAATCTCTACGAGCTGCTGCTTACCGGTTCCGATATCTTTGATCAATACGCGCGATGATTCGGACAGGCCTACCATCTTGAGATATTTATCCGCTTCACTGTAGGTTTCATTCCAGTTGATCGCGCTCTTTTTGCCCCGCTCGTTGCCCAAAAACATATTCTCTCCGATGGACATCTGCGGTACCAATGCTAATTCCTGATGTATGATGACGATCCCTTTTTTCTCGGAATCGGTTATCTTCTGAAACTGGCAGATTTCTCCGTTATATACGATATCCCCTTCGTAACTACCGTAGGGATAGATTCCGCTGAGTACATTCATCAAGGTTGATTTACCGGCACCGTTCTCTCCGACCAGCGCGTGGATCTCACCTTCTTCTACCTGCAGGTTCACATTATCCAGCGCTTTTACTCCGGGAAAGGTTTTGGTAATATTTTTCATTTCGAGTAATATCTTGCCCAAAAATATCCCTCCATTCTGTCCAGCAAATTTTGCTTCCTTCTCTTTTCTTGCAAGCAGGCGGGTGTTGCCCCGCCTGCCGTAAAATGAAGTTTTTGTATTTCTTACTTCAACTGATCTTCGGTATAGTATCCGGATTCGATCAGGATCTTGGTGTAGTTGTTTGCATCTGCAAATACCGGCTCGCACAGGAAGGACGGTACTACTTTAACACCATTGTCATAAGTTGTTGTATCGTTTACATCCACCTGCTCGTCATTGATGATCTGACCAACCATCTTAACTACCTGAGATGCCAGAGTACGGGTATCCTTGAATACGGACATAGACTGCTTGCCTGCGATCATATTCTTGGTGTTCTGAATATCACAGTCCTGACCGGTGATGATCGGATAGGTTCCGTTGTAGTTTGCTGCCAGAGCGTTCTCAACACCAAGTGCGGTAGAGTCGTTGGAGCACAGCCATACATCGATGTTGGTTCCGTCTGCATAGAAGGAAGACAGGATATTCTCAGCTCTGGACTGTGCCGTCTCGGTTGCCCAGGTCGGCGTTGCTACTTCATCAAAGGTCTTCTGTCCGGAAACAACAACCAGCTTGCCGTCTTCGATGTAACCCTTCAATACATCATATGCACCGTTGAAGAAGTATCCTGCGTTGTTATCCCCCGGATCGCCTGCAGTAAACTCGATGTTGAACGGTCCTGCCGCATTGTCGAGATCCAGAGTATCTTTTACATAGTTACCCTGAACGGTACCAACCTTGTAGTTATCGAATGTTGCATAATAGGAAACTGCATCGCTGTTCATGATCAGACGGTCATATGCGATTACCGGGATGCCTGCGCCCTTTGCCATATCCAGCGCTTCACCGAGTGAAGAACCTTCGATTGCTGCGATCACCAATACATCGCAACCATTGGAGATCATGTTCTCGATCTGGGACAGCTGCTGCTGCACATCGTTTGCTGCATACTGGAGCTCTACTTCGTAACCTGCTGCTTTCAGCTGGCTCTCCATATTTGCGCCGTCCTGATTCCATCTCTGCAGATCCTTGGTCGGCATGGATACGCCTACCTTTGCGCCGTTTGCCGGAGCCGGATCGGTTGCTGCCTCTGCAGTTCCTGCAGCGCTTCCCGCATCTGCATTTGCAGTGTTTGCCGGAGCCTCATTCGTAGCCGCCGGTGTTGTTCCCGTACCGCCGCCATTACCGGTACAGCCTGCCAGCATGGTTGCCGCAAGCGACATTCCCAGGAACGATTTTGCAAGTTTCTGAAGTTTCATTTTGTTACCTCCCTCTTAAGGTGTTGTTTGTTGATGCGCTTACCGTGCGCTTTTTATGGTGAGATAGTAACACAGCAAAAAGATAAGATACTTGCAAACTTCTTCACTTTATTGCAAAGTTCCGACAACAAAAAAAGTCGGTGCTAGCATTTTTTTGACATAGCACCGACTTGATATAACAATTTTTTCCATTTTCAAAGATCTATTTTACATTTAAATAAACTTCCTCTCTGGAATGAAATCCGCTGTCGATAATGACTTCATCCATATTGTCGATCGTCACTTTCACGGGCTCCAGACGCACAAACGGCAGCACTTTTCCGCCATTATCGATCTCTCCCACATCATCGCCCTGTATCTCTTCCTCTCTCGCCAGAGCTACTGCGCATTCTGCAGCTCTTCTCGCAAGATTGTCCACCGGTTTATATACGGTCATGATCTGCGTACCTTCCACGATCCTTTGACAGGCTTCCAGATCCGCATCCTGACCGGTTACCATGATCTTTCCGGCCAATCGCTGCACGGCCAGAGAAGTTGCTACCTGACTTGCCACATTATCATTTCCACACATGATCGCATCACATTCCGAAACCAGATCACGATGCTCATAGATATAATCCGCCGCCAGTTCCGCACGCCATCCGTCACAATGCGTACGATCCAGGATCTCCACATTGTTTTGATCCATCACCTGTATAAAAGCAGCCTCTACCATCGATACATTGTTATCTGCCGTAGATCCGCCCACCATGATCACTTTTCCGCCGGCCAGGCCCTGATCGATCAGACTCTGCGCCATCAGTGTTCCGACCATTTCATTGTCAAACGAAATGTACAGATCGATATCCGCATTGTTGATCAGTCGGTCATATGCGATCACTTTGATCCCCGCATTCTTGGCCGCCGCTACGGATTCGGTGAGTGCATCGGAATCAATACATACGATCACCAGCACATCCACTTTCTTTTTCACCAGATAATCGATCTGCTCGCGCTGCTTTTCCACATCGCCGTTTGCGTTCTGCACATTGACTTCCGCGCCCAGTTCCTTTGCGGCCTGCACAAAGATATCACGGTCTCGCTGCCATCGTTCGATCACGAAAGAATCAAAACTCATTCCGATCACAAGTTTTTCTTCCGTCTGTGTTACACCGGTTTCTACGGGTGTTTCTTTTTTTGCGCAGCCGCACATGATCACACTGCACAGATTCAGCAACAAAAATGCCAATACGATTTTTCTTATCCGATACATTTTTCTCTGTACTCCGTCGGGGTAAGACCGACATTTTTCTTGAAGGTCCGGCTGAAATAATTGGGATCCGAATAACCGCACATCGCGCAGATCTCTTTCATCGTCAGTTCCGCCTTCTCCAACAGTTCCTTTGCTTTTTCCATTCGTATGTTGGTAAGATACTCGATAAAGTTCTCACCGGTCGCTTCTTTAAACAGCTTGCTGAAATAATACGGCGAGATATTTGCGATCCTGGATACCTCATCCAGCGTGATATCCTTGGAATAATTATCCGCGATATAATCCTTCACGGTCTTGATGATATCCGTAGAACGCTCCTGCCGCTTGCTGCCGATGTTTCGACACGCCGTCATCAGTTTATCAAGAAACCATCCCTTCAGTTCTTCGATGCTTTCCATGGACATCACATCCGGAAGATACGAATCTCTCGAACCGAAACGATAGGTCATACCGCCGTTTTCATAAGCGATACTTTCCGCACGCAGAACAAATTCCAGGATCTTTAAGCGTATCGCCATCAGGTTGCCGCCGTCATAGCTCTTCATCCACTGCACAAAACTCTCCGCATACATGGTGGCTTCGCTGTGATCTCCGCGGCGTACGCTTTCCAGCAGTCCTTTTTCCAGATCGACCGGATAATCTTTTTCATAATCACAGCCGATGGGCAGATCATCCGCATGCGCCACCTGTCCGGTGGATGCGATCAATGCATTTACTGCTTCCCGGTAAGATTTTACCAGCTGTCTGAGCGGCTTCACACCACCGATCCCCAGTCGGAAACTGATGCCGAGTTTTTTCCGCAGATACCGGATCAGTTCTCTTCCCCTTTCGATCAGTTCGATACGCTCATTATATTCCATATCGCTACCGACGATCGGAACAAGCACCGCGATTTTATTTCCCATAACGGATCCCACTTTGCACGAGAAAAATTCCTTAATGCCGGATCGCAATTCCGCATAGTGATTGGTGATCTTGACGGAACTGCCGACGGCATTGGTCATATGATTGCCTTCCTGCGAATCCCCGCACACCAGGCACATCATATATCCGTAATCCGCTTCCACACCCAGTATCGTCTTGTAATTATTGACATCTTCCTCAAAGTGTTCCTGGAAAAGAATGTTGTAGATCAGACCGTTTTCAATAATGGGCTCGACATTTTCCAGTTTTTCCTTGACCAGCAGATCCTCGCTGCGCTTCTTTCTTTTGTTGTCGATCTCTTCCATGGCGCTTTTCAAAACGCGGACAAACTTGGTCTTTTCCAGCGGTTTGTTGATATATTCCAACACGCCCAGCTTGATGGATTCCTGCGCATAATCAAACTTGTCATAGGCACTCACAACGATAAAAACGGTGTTTACGGAAAATTTCTTGATCTCCTTCATCGCCTCGATCCCGTTGATGCCCGGCATCTGTATATCCATAACCGCAATATCCGGCCGGAAACGTTCCGCCAGTTCGATCACGGAACGCCCTGTCTTGGCGAATTCCACCTCACACTCTTCTCCGAATTCTTTTTCAATGATATATTTCATCGAGTCGATGACGATACCCTCATCATCTGCCAATAAGATTCTGTACATTATTTACTCCTTAACTTCGCTTTCGAACGGCAGACAGATCACAACTTCCGTTCCTTTATCCGCCCCTTCGCTCCTGATCTGTATCACTTCATCATTGTTGTTAAACATCTTCAGACGGGCGATCACATTATCCATACCGACCCCGTTGGAATCTCCCTTGTTTTCTTCGTATCGCCAGGTACCGCCCAACAGTTTATCGATATTTTCCTGACTCATTCCCTTTCCGTTATCTTTCACGGAAATGTACACCTTGCCTTCGTCGCGATACACCTTTAGCAGGATATGCCCCTGATCCGCCATCTCCCGGATCCCGTGATTGACGGCATTTTCCACGATGGGCTGCAATATCATTCCCGGCATCTTTACCTTCAAAAGCCGCGCATCCACCTGCTGTGTATAATGGATATCCCCGGAGAATCGCACATTCAGGATGCGGATATAATTATCTACAAGGTTCACTTCGTTTTCGATCGTTACCAGCTCATCCTGCTTCTTTACATTATAGCGGAAAAAGTCTGCGACCGTCTGCACATATTCATACGTCCGGTCCGCGCCTTCCATCATCGCCAGCTGCGCGCCGGCATTCAGCGTATTAAACAGAAAATGCGGATTGATCTGCGCGCGAAGATATTTGAGCTGCGCATCCTTCAGATGGGTCTCCATCATTAGCTCTTTTTCCTGCATTTCGCGTTCTTTCTCCATACTCATACGGAGTTTTTCGATGTATTCCCGGATGCTGACCATCATCTTTCCGAAAGCCACCGTCAGCTTACCGATCTCGTCATTGTAGGTACTTTGCGGCAATTCCGCATCCAGTCTGCCGTTGGCCACTTCGTCCGCACTTTTTGCCAAAGCGCCCAGCGGCTGGATCAGACTTCCGGCGATACGGATGATGATAAAGGCACTGCCTAAGAGCACTACAAACATCACGGCGATCGCAAACACTTCAAACTTCCGGAAATTGCGGGCCAGTGTGGTATATTTGATGGAGTTGCTGACAAACTGCTCTTCATTCAGACTGCGGATATAGGTCTTTGTGTATTCGTATTTTTTGGTCGTTTCCTCAAACAATACACGATAGCGTTCTACATTTCTGCCTCGCTTTGCCTCGATGGTCTGGGCCACTTCCTGCAGATAATCCTCGGACATATAGTGAATGTTTCGGGACATACGATCGTATGCGCGGTCGCTCACCACAACCGTCAGTTCTTCCGCCAGTTCCGAATACAACTGTTCCGCCGAATAATAATCCGAAAGGGAATCCGTCGATTTGGAATTCAGATATTCGGTCATCGACCTTTGTACCCCGTCCAGCGCTTCCAGCATTTCATTCAGATGACTGTTCTCCCGATAGGTGTTCTCCATATCCACGGACAGTCGGTTGATGGAAAGCAAAAGCGCGATATCCACAATAAAGGTCAGCAGATTGGCCAGCACAAAGATACCGCTGATCTTGTGAGAAAGGGGAAGGCCCGCAAACTTACTTCTCATCGGTCTCCTCCTTTTGCATAAAGGATGCGACATTGCTGCGGTCTATGATGGTTACATCCGCCGAAAAATACTGGCTGGTATTGCCGTAATTCCGATACTCATCCAGTGCTTCCACGCAATATTTCCCCAATTCTTCCGTATCCACCGCCAAGGTGGAAAAAACAACATTCCGGTTGACCGCATTTAAGATCGTTTCGGAATTGTAATAGCCCAGCACATACACCGTTCCGACCAGGTTATAATCGATCAGCGCCTGATACGCACATGTGGTATCCAGTTCACTCAGACACACGATGATATCCGGCAATTCCTCTTCCATAAAGATATTACGGACGGACTCCTCCGCCGAGAACGGATTGCTGTTATCCACGCTTACGATCTTGATGTTGTACTGGTCTCCGCTCTCATCACGGCTGATGCTGTCTTTCATACCCGAAAGAATTACATTTTGATCGTACAGGGTCTTATTTTCCTCAACCAGGATCGTCACATTATAGTATCGTTTGCGCTCCCCCGTATCATTGCTTGCCACACGCTGCATATCCCGTTTGGCACTGCAGATCTGCCGCCCGTATTCCAGGCCGATGCTGTATCCGCTGACACCCACGTAGGAACAGCGGCCGGACAAAGGACTGTCGGAATACATTGTCACCACAGAGATGCCGTTTGCCGCCGCTTCGTCAATGAGCTGTGTCATCTTCTCACTGCTGCTGCCGTACACCATAATACCGTCCACCTTCGCAGCGATCGCCATCTCCATCAGTTCTTCCGCGGAATAATCATAGCTCAGATCCGAACCAAACAGCTCCACATAGGAATCCTTCTGAAGCGCCGTTTCCGAGGCGCCTTTCCAAACCGACTGCCAGAAGGACGATTTGTAATCATCGGTGATCATGGCATAGTAATACTGATAGCTATGCTGCGGCTGTTCCTCGGCATCCGTTCCCGCCGCAAAGCGAAAATACATCCAGGCCACGATAAATACCGCCGCCGCAAAAACGATGCTCAATATCGAAAATATCACTGCTTTTGAACGCACGAATCCGACTCCTTCACTGATCCTGTCCTTAGCACAGAATATCCCCTATTATATCACGGAGACAAAGATGGTCAAATACAGAAAAAGGCGCCGCATTTCTGCGACGCCTGTTACACTTTGTTTTTTTCTTACGCTTTCAGTTCTTTTACCAGAGCCTTCAGCGCTTCGTCCTTCGCATCCGCAAAGAACAGTTCGTCAAATTTGGCTCCTGCCAGAGCACCTTTTACCAGTTCCGGATCCAGGCTCTTTAAGATCTCGTCCAGCGGCTTGAATGCCTGCGCCCGCACACCGTCCAGGATCTTCTTGTTACGCTGCTCCGGTACGACACGCTCCTTCGGATAACCGCCGCCAAACGGCTCGCTGAACAGCTTCTCGAAGATATACTCCAGATTCAGATCACCGCCCCAGCCAAAGCCGAGAGCAAACGGAATGGAGATCGCGTTACCGTCGTTGATCTGTGCGAAGGTATAGGCATCCAGAGGATTGGCCACATGTCCGCAGATCACGCCCGGGAAAGAGTTGAGCGCCAGCATAGCGCCTTCACCGGTACCGCAGCCGGTCACAACAAAATCCGCTGCACCGGAGTTTAACAATACTGCTGCCAGGATACCGTTCTGTACATAGGTCAGCTGTGCATCGTCCTCTGCGGTGTACATACCGTAGTTACGCACTTCATAGCCTTTCTGATCCGCTACTTTCTTCAGAGCGTTATAGATGATCTCGTTCTTTGCCGCCTGGCTGTTTTCGTTGATCAGTGCAATCTTCATTTAAACTACCTCCATATTCTGATAAAACAACACCCCCATGCTTGATGAGGGGGTGTTGTGGCTTATTTTCTGTAAATGCTTGATCAGTCTTTTACCTTGATGTCGCCTTCTGCTTCTACCTCTGCAGCAAACTTGGACTCATCCAGATTGCTCGGATCCTGTCCGATGTATGCGGAGATACCACCGTCGATGTAGATCACCTGACCGTTGATGAAATCAGATGCCTCGGATGCCAGGAATACTGCCAGACCCATCAGGTCCTCGGTATGTCCCCATCTCTGTGCCGGTGTCTTGGAACGGATGAAACGGTCAAACGGATTCATAGAGCCGTCTGCCTGTCTCTCGCGCAACGGTGCGGTCTGCGGAGTAGCGATGTAGCCCGGTCCGATCGCATTACACTGAATGTTGTACTGACCGTATTCGGAGCAGATGTTTCTGGTGAGCATCTTCAGACCGCCCTTTGCAGCTGCATAAGCGGATACGGTCTCACGGCCGAACTCACTCATCATAGAGCATGCGTTGATGATCTTACCGCTCTTCTGCTCGATCATGTGCGGAAGCACTGCCTTAGAGCAGATGAACGGACCGGTCAGGTCGATGTCGATTACCAGCTGCCAATCCTTCAGAGCCATCTCGTGCATCGGGATACGCTTGATGATACCTGCATTGTTTACCAGGATATCGATGGGACCTACATTTGCCTCTACATCCTTCACAAACTTCTCTACCTGATCTTCCTTGGTCACATCGCAGATTGCGCCGTAAGCATCGATACCGGCTTTCTTATACTCTTCCATACCACGAGCAAAATTATCCGGATTCACATCGTTGAATACGATCTTTGCTCCTGCTTCTGCATAAGCCTTTGCATATGCCATACCCAAGCCGTAAGATGCACCTGTGATCCATGCTACTTTACCGTCCAGACGGAATTTTTCCATTACTCCCATTTTGTTGCTACCTCCGTTTTTTATGATTGTTTATTTACATTAAATCCTGATTACGAACATCATCCATATCATCGAAGTCCTGGTTCTCGCCGACCATACCCCAGATAAAGGTGTAATTGCGGGAACCGGCGCCGGAATGAATGGACCAGCTCGGGCTGATCACCGCCTGCTCGTTACGCATTACGATGTGGCGTGTCTCCTGCGGCTCGCCCATATAGTGCATTACGAAAGCATCTTCCGGCAGATCAAAATACAGATACACTTCCATTCTGCGGTCGTGTGTGTGGCAGGGCATCGTGTTCCATACACTGCCCGGCTCCAGCTGTGTCATACCCATCTCCAGCTGGCAGCTCTCTACCTGGCCCGGCAGGATGTATTTGTTGATGGTACGCTTGTTGGCATCTTCCACAGTTCCCAGATGCTTCTTATTCTCTTCCTTGATGACCACTTCACCTTCTCCGGCAGTACCTTCGCGCTTGATCAGTACGGTCGGATAAGTCGTATGCGCCGGGGCGGAGTTGATATAAAACTTCGCCGGATTCTTTGCGTCATCACTTTCAAACTCAATGTCCTTTGCACCCATACCGATATACATACCGTTGCGGGGTGCCACTTCGTACACCTTACCGTCAATGGTGATCTTGCCGGCACCGCCGATGTTGATCACGCCCATTTCACGGCGCTGCAGGAAATATTCTGCACGCAGCTCATCACCTGCTTCCAGCTTCAGCTTTTTCGAAACCGGCGTTGCCGCACCGGTGATGATACGGTCGATATGGCTGTATACCAGATAGATCTCGTCCTCGTGAAATACCTTCTCGATCAGAAATTCTTCACGCAGACGCTTGGTGTCATAGTATTTTACATCCTTCGGGGATGCCGCTGTTCTTAATTCCATTTTGTTCTCCTCTGTATTAGGTTAATGCTGCCGTGATGATCGCCATCGAATATACTTCCAATGCGTTACATCCGCGGGACAGGTCGTTGATCTGTGCATTCAGGCCCAGCAGGATCGGTCCGTATGCTTCAAAGTTACCCATACGCTGAGCGATCTTGTAACCAAGGTTGCCGGCGTTGATATCCGGGAAGATGAAGGTATTTGCATATCCTGCCACCTTGCTGTCCGGAGCCTTCTGACGAGCCACGCGCGGAGAAACGGCGGTATCGAACTGGAACTCACCGTCGATCGGCACATCCGGGAACTCTTCCTTTGCCTTCTGTGCAGCATTACGCATCTTATCTACCGAATCACCCTTGCCGGAGCCCAGTGTGGAGTAGCTCAAGAATGCAACCTTCGGATCTACACCGAAGATTCTTGCACAGTTGATGGTCTCACCACAGATCTCTACCAGTTCGTCTTCGGACGGCTGAATGTTGATCGCACAGTCTGCCATTGCCAGCACTTCGTTCTCACCGGTTGCACCCGGACGAACCAGGATGAAGCAGGAGGATACGATGCTGTTGTGCGGTTTGGTCTTGATGATCTGCAATGCCGGACGAACCGTATCTGCTGTGGAATAGGTTGCGCCACCCAGCAGGCAGTCTGCAATGCCCATCTTTACCAGCATGGTACCGAAGTAGTTACGCTGCAGCATCATCTTCTCCGCTTTTTCCATGGTCATACCTTTTTCTTTGCGGATCTCATAGAATGCTTCGATCACTTCCTGCAGACGCTCGTAGTTCTTCGGGTTGATCACAAGGGCACCGCGGATATTGTAGCCTGCATCCTCCGCAGCCTTTGCTACCTCTTCCTCATCGCCCAACAAAATCGGGGTCAGGAAATTGCTCGCCAACAGACGGGATGCGGCTTCCAGGATTCTGGGATCCTCACCTTCCGTCAATACGATCGTCTTCGGGTTTTCCTTCAGTTTCTGGATCATTGCACCAAAACCAAACATTTCAACTTCCTCCTAAATATGTATTGTGTTCTCCACTGATTTCCCTGAATTATTATGAAATATAATACGCCTTTCGTGAAAGCGCTTACATTGTCTATTGTAACGCATTTTCACAAAAAAGAAATATGGCAAATGTACCAAAAATTCGAAAATATATATTAGAAAATGACGAAAAGTGTCTAGTCCGCCACCACGATCTGGAACACACCGTTTTCATCCAGCTTCAAGCGCAATGTTTTGACATATTTTTCATAAAACAGGCGCATATCTCCTTCCGAAGCCTGTATCCGTTCGGACGCAAACAACTCCTGCGTCAGCACCCACGCATCCTTGCCGACCAGATAGAGTGCGCGTTCGCTCAGCCCCTTCTTCAAAACGACGGTCTGCAGCTTCTGCGCATTGCCGGTGAAGAAATCGTCCAAAGAGCAATGGAAGATCTTTCTCTCATCCAGCGCCTCCTTGATGGCCTGACCGCATTTGGTGTATTCGTACATCACCAGAAAGTTGGCCTTATCCAGCGTCTGGATCAAGCCCCAGAAATCCGAATCCGACGAACAGATGATGAACGAATCGATATTTTTTTCATAGTGCGCCTTACAGATCCCGGCAGACATTCGTATATCCACCAGCGATTTGCCGTCCACGATACGATCCACCATGATGTGCTCAATATCGATCGTTGTGAGTGTCTTCAGATAATCCCAGCCTCTGGTGGTGTGGGAATCATCGTACAATACGATCTTTTGGATCTTATCGAGCTGGGACGGATCCAGATTGCACAATGCACCGTACAGTTTATACGGGCTCGAGTTTTCGCAGTCCACGCAGATCACCACGCTGCCGGCTCCGTTGATAAAGTCATAGATGCTCTTTTTGGTCTCTTCCGCCGCATCAAAACATTTGGACCGGTCGGTAAACTCTTCGCCATGCTGGCTGTACAGAATGCGCACAAACTTGGCATCCGAAGAGAGGATATTTCCCATCTCCACCGGTTCCCAATGCAAGTACATACGATACGGATAAAAGTTACGGCTTCTCCAATACTTACCGTATTCCTGCTTTAAGGCCACTCCCTTCCAATACCCCGGGATCACAAAAACATCCCGGATATACTCATAGTTGAGCCATTGCGGAAACAGATCCTTTACCCCATCGATATACTGATCGATCTTTTCATTAAAAAACATCGCGTAATCGTTCGCCATCTTGTTCGGCAGGATCACATCCACGCCCAGCTTACGAAGCTGCCGGATCTCATTGGCATCAAACCATTCCATTCGGTCGATGGAAACCAGCTGCTCTCTCATATAGTTTGTCTTCAGAAAATTGTTATTCAGCGCCGTTCGCAGCTTGCACAGATAGCGTATGATATTTGCCGCATCGTTTTCCTTCAATTCCTGAAGACACTTGCTGCCCCGCTCTCCGTAATACTTCTCTATGATCTCTTCCTTTTGCCCGAGCAGATAGGATACGGTGGCCACGATATCCGTTTTGGCGATCACCTTTTTGGCCGCTTTATCCACCGCCTGACCGTCTTCTTCAATCAGGCGTTCCCATTCCCAGTCGGTACTCTCATTGGCGTATTCCCATTCCTCCTCGGTGTCATTCGGTTGCTCGTCTGTTGTTTCACTCTCGTTTTTGTTTTCTTCTTCGTTATCTTCGATATTTTCCGTTTCTGTGTTGTTTTCGTTTATTTCGCGGATCTCCTCATCCAGCTCTGTCATATCTTTGCCGTTTAAATGGATATACATACTTCTGCTCCTTTCCGGAAATGCTCCTGTTTTTGTTGTTCAGCCTCCTTGTCTGATACTTCTAATAGTAACACAAAAGCCCCCGTATCACTACGGAGGCTTTTCAAGATCATACCCTATTCTTTTCTGATACTTACTTCGATTCTTTGCCTGCTTCCAAAGACTTGTAGATGAATGCACCCAGCGCTGCGCCGATGAACGGTCCTACAATGAATGCGATCAACTGGCTCACCGGAGTGGTGTTGCCGTACATTGCCGCAAATACTGCCGGAGCAAGGCTTCTTGCCGGGTTTACGGAAGTACCGGTCAGACCGATGCCCAGGATGTGAATGCCTACCAGGGTCAGGCCGATCACCAGACCGCCGAAGGAACCGTGGCTCTGCTTCTTGGAAGTTACGCCCAGGATCGTCATAATGAAGATGCAGGTCAGTACGATCTCCACAACGATCGCAAACAGGATCGGGTTAGATGCGGTAGCTGCTGCAGCGTTTGCGCCCATACCGCCGGTCTTGTCCTCCAGGCCGCCCATACCCCAGATGAACGCCAACAGGCCGGAACCTGCAAATGCGCCGAGGCACTGTGCAACCACATAGCCAACAAAATCCTTTGCGTCAATACCGCCGTTGATCAGCACTGCCAGGGACACTGCCGGATTGACATGTCCGCCGGAGATATTGCCGAGGCTGTATGCCATCGCTACGATCGCCAGACCGAATGCAAATGCCGTCAGGATATAACCACATCCGTTGGCTGCATCGCACCCTACCGTCATTGCTGTCCCGCAGCCGATGAACACCAGGATGAATGTTCCGATAAATTCTGCTACATATTTTTTCATGTTTTCCCTCTCTTTCCGGGGCCGCCCGCCCCAAAATATGATACGAAATAATTGTAATCCATTTTGTAGCGGTTTACAATAAAAACTTTTTGTCGCCTGCCATTCCTGCCTTCCCCCCTCCAGACACGGGGACGGTTCTTTTGTCTGAAAAAATTTCAGACAACAAGAACCGTCCCCGTGTCTGAACCGTCCGCGATTGTTGACAATAAAAAAGTGCCATTGAGAACTTTCCCAATGACACCTTTATGCTTACAATACTACCCCATCCTTAAAGATCGAGATCTCGCGGATACCGCGTTCCTCACTCTTGGTCTGCTTGCCGCTGGCGATCTCCATAACGAAATCCAGGAGACGGTCGCCTGCCGCATCCAGATCCTCACCCTCGGCTACGGATCCGGCGTTAAAGTCGATCCAGGTCGGCTTCTTCTGATACAGCGCCGTGTTGGTCGAGATCTTTACGGTCGGCGCCGGCGCTCCGAACGGTGTACCGCGTCCCGTGGTAAACAGGATCATATGCGCTCCTGCTGCCGTTAAGTCGGTTGCGCTCACCAGATCGTTGCCCGGTCCACTCAGGACATTCAATCCCTTCTTGGTGACCGGCTCGGCATAGCGGAGAACATCCACCACCTGTGCGCTACCGCCCTTCTGTACACAGCCGCAGGACTTGTCTTCCAGCGTGGTGATACCGCCGGCTTTGTTGCCCGGGCTCGGATTTTCATATACTACCTGGCCATGACTGACAAAGTAATCCTTAAAGTCATTGACCATCTTCACTGCTTTTTCAAAGACCTGCTCATTCTCGCAACGGGAGAAGAGGATATTTTCCGCACCGAACATTTCCGGTACTTCGGTCAATACCGTGGATCCGCCCAATGCGATCAGACGATCGGAGAAACGGCCTACCGTCGGATTTGCAGTGATACCGGACAGACCGTCGCTGCCACCGCACTTCATACCGATCACCAGCTCGCTGGCCGGGATCTCCTCACGGGTAAACTGCGATGCATATTTTGCCAGTTCGCGGATGATCTTGACGCCTTCTTCCACATCGTCTTCCACATCCTGGCAACGCAGGAATTTCACGCGTTCGCTGTCATAATCGCCCAATTCCTCCAGGAAAAGTTCGTGGGTTAAGTTTTCACAGCCCAGCTCCAGGCACAGTACCGCTGCCGCATTCGGATGACGCACCAATGCTGCCAGCAGGCGCTTGGTCTGCTCCAGGTCACCGCCCAGCTGTGAGCAGCCGAACGGATGCGGCCAATAGTATACGCCCTCTACGGATCCGGTCACCACATCCTGACTCTCTTCCACGATCTGCTTTGCGATACCGTTCACACAGCCTACGATCGGCACGATCCAGATCTCGTTACGGATGGCTGCGCGGCCGTCTTTTCTGCGGAAGCCCTTGAAGGTTCTCGGTGCCACCTCCGGCAGATCGTACACCTTATGATCATAGGTATATTCGCCGCCTTCTTTCAGCTCGGTCTTTACATTGTGGGTATGCACCCAGCTGCCTACAGCGATATCCGTCGTTGCACCCGCAATGGTATTGCCGTACTTCACCACCGGTTCTCCGGCCTTGATCTCGCGGATCGCGATCTTGTGCCCGCGGCCCACGGCTTCCTTCGTCACGATCTCCTGTCCGTCCACCGTGATCGCAGTTCCTGCCGCCACATCTTCCAGACATACCACTACGTTATCTAACGGGTGTATTTTGATTACCTGCATGAAATCTTCTCCTTATAAATATAAAGCCTTCCCCCTTCCAGGGGGAAGGTGGCGCGAAGCGCCGGATGAGGGTCTAACGCCCTGCCTTTGAATATTCCTGTATCTTATTCCTTATGTCTTCACATACAGCCTGAAAATTCCGCTGAATATCCGGATTGGTGTATCGCAGTACCGTTATTCCCTCCTGCTTTAACACCTCTTCTCTCTCACGGTCTTTTTCCATAGCTTCTGTTTCATAATGCTGGGATCCATCCAGTTCAATCGCAATTCTTACGGATGGACAATAGAAATCCAGAATATACTTGCCAACTACTTTTTGTCTTTTAAAGCCTACGTCCAGATTTTTAAGAAAATCATACCATAAGTGCCGTTCCTCTTTGGTCATATTACGCCTAAGAGATTGCGAATACGGAGTAAGTGTTTTGTTCCTCATCATAATCTTACCCTCATCCGGCCTTCGGC
>CAMJAP010000039.1 GCA_946403625.1 uncultured Lachnospiraceae bacterium | reverse complement strand
CGGTCCAGACTCTCAAATGCCGTGATCGCCTTATTCAGCGAATCCACATTGTTTTTGAATTTCTTGCCGGTCACGCCGTCGATCACCAGATCGCCGACATTGCCCTGATCCAGCGCGATCACCGGTACTTTTCGCGCATAAGCCTCGATCACGCCCATGCCAAAGGTCTCGTACCACTGGGATGCCGTTACCAGCGCCTGTGCTCCGGAGAGGATACGCATCGCTTCGTCATGCGACAACTGTCCCACCAGTTCGATCCGCTGCAAATGGTTGCGGCTGATATAGCAGCACAGTGTGCCTTCCTGCTCGCCGGATCCGATAAAGATCACGCGCTTTCTGGTTCTGGCAAATGCCTTGGCGATCATCGCACTGCCCTTCAGACGCTCGATGCGCCCGATCACCACATAATACGGCTTGCCCGAAAGTGCCAGTTCGGAAGAAGTGATCTGTCCCTTCTCATCCGGCTCCTTCGTAAAATTCGGTTTCACATAGACCTTCTTCGGGTCGATCAACTGCCGTCTGCGATTGATCAGCAGGAGTTTTTCTTTGTTAAACTCCGTCAGGCAGATAAAATGCACATTCTTCCAGATCCCGGTCATACGATGGAACTGCGTCATACCGGTCACACCTGCGGTCTGCAGGAAACTGTTCCGATAGCAGCTGTGTTTCAGCGCACATTCCAGCCCGGATCTGGCACAATTCTCACAAACACGCCCCTTGCGGTAAAACGTCCCTGCCGGGCAGAGCATACGGAAATTGTGCATCGTCTGTACCACCGGCACACCCTCGGCCTTTGCCGCATAAAAAACAGCCGGGCTCACCAGGTGCAGCGTATTGTGGACATGCACGATATCCACGCCTTCGTCCCGGATGATCCGACGGATATCCAGATAGGTTTTGAGCGAAAAGATACGCACTGCCGGCAAAAACATTTTTTTCACCGCAGCATATCCCTTGATCTCATTGTTATCCCGGGTATAGAGCAATACTTTGTGGCCATGATCGCGCAACAGCGCAGCTTCGTTCTCCGCCACCACATCTTCCCCGCCCGGGATCCGATATTTGTTATGAACGATCAGAATAGTTTGTTTTTTCATGCTATCTACTATACCATACTTTCATGTTGAAATAAAGCAGAAAATCCGCTACAATAAGTGCATTGCGTGAATACGCATCTCGAAACAAAAATCCTAAGAACAACAAAAGGAGAACAATTATGGCACAGAATCCGATTGTTACGATCACTATGGCCGACGGCGGCGTGATGAAGGCAGAACTCTATCCCGAGATCGCTCCCAATACGGTCAACAACTTTATCAGCCTGGTAAAGAAGGGCTTTTATGACGGTCTGATCTTCCACCGCGTGATCAAAGGCTTTATGCTGCAGGGCGGCGATCCGGAAGGCAGCGGTATGGGTGGCCCGGGCTATCATATCAAGGGCGAGTTTTCCCACAACGGTTTTCAGAACGACTTGAAGCACACCCCGGGTGTACTTTCCATGGCTCGTTCTATGATGCCGAATTCCGCAGGCAGCCAGTTCTTTATCATGCACAAGACTTCCCCGCATCTGGACGGTGAATATGCTGCTTTCGGCAAGGTAACCGAAGGTATGGACGTGGTGAATGCGATTGCCGAAACACAGACCGATTACAGCGATCGTCCGGTGAAAGACCAGCAGATCAAGAGCATGACGGTAGAGACTTTCGGCGTGGAATATCCGGAACCGGAGAAGGCCTGAGGTTCGTTCACATTCCGTTCATAATTTGTTTTTTTTAAGTTAATCATATACACATTATTCATCCATTTTTATAGATTATGATAATATCATCGAAGGACAGAGATAACAAAGAGTCCGAAGAACTGAATAAGACATTATCAGAAAAACTTTTTCATAATTTATGCCAGGTGAATCTGCAAAGATTTGCCTGGCATCCTCCCTTTTATGGGGGTAATTTCACTGACCCCGCCAATCCGTTTCCCGCATCGGTTTTAAAATGGATCGCCGTACTGACGATGCTGATCGACCACATCGGCGCGTCCTCTTTGCTTTATCTGTTGCATGGTACCAAGGAAGGCTCTCTTTATCGTATTTATGACATTCTCCGGGACATCGGCCGCATCGCCTTCCCGATCTACATCTTTTTACTGATCGAGGGCATCGAACACACGCGGAGCAAGGCAAAATACCTGCTGCGCCTGGGGATCTTTGCGCTGCTCTCGGAAGTGCCGTTTGATCTGGCCTTTTTCCGCAAACCGTTTCATTGGGAAAATCAGAATGTTTTCTTCACACTCCTGATCGGAATGCTCGTGATCTGTGCAATAAAAAGTTTTGAAAAAGAACTGGACACCCTGCGAAAGGGTGCCGGAAAAAATATGTCCCCCCGCACATTCGGCATCTATCGTTTCATCCTCTATACGATGCTGATCGTGCTGGGATGCTGTGTTGCGGCGTTATTATGCACCGATTACAGTTTCGTCGGTGTCCTGGCGATCTGCGTGGCGTATCTGTTCCGCCGCAATCCCTTAGAGGCCGCCGCGCTTTGCTGCCTGACTCTGCTGCTTTCCAGTCCGCGGGAGTTTTTTGCCCTGGGAAGTCTCATCCCCATCTCTCTCTACAACGGAAAACGGGGCAGACAGCCGAAATACTTCTTCTACGCTTTCTACCCCGTTCATTTATTCCTTTTGTGGTGTGTCTACCTGCTGTTAAAACAACAGGGACTCTGAATCCTTTTTTGGTATTCAGCCGGCCAGCAGATTTTCCACTGCTTCTACGGCTGCGTTCTCATCGTCGCCTTCCGCAACTACCGTTACTTCCTTACCCTTCGGCACCACCATATTCATCATACCCATGATGCTCTTCATATTGACACGACGTGTTCCTTCCATCAGGTACACCTTGCTGTCAAACTTGCACGCTGTCTGCACCAGCACGGATACCACATCCGCGTCAATGCCGTCCTTCAATGCCACTGCCACTGTCTTTTCCATAGTTAACCTCCTTTAGATTCCGTTCTTGTTTCGATGCTCCTCTGCAATCTCCGAGAGTTTGCGCAGACGATGATTCACACCTGACTTCCCCACCTTCGGACTGAGCATTTCCCCGAGTTCCTTCAGCGTAGCCTCCGGATACTCCAGCCGTACCTCTGCCATACGACGGAGCGGTTCGCTCAATCTCTGTAATCCGTAACGCTCCTGCAGATATTGAATATCTTCCAGTTGGCGCTCTGCTGCATTCAAAGTCTTCTGGATATTTGCCGTATCACAATTGACCCTCCGGTTTGCGTCTCCCCGCAACTCCTTCTCGATCCGCAGATTCTCGAGCTCCATCATCGCCTGCACCGCGCCTGCGATATTCAAAAACTCTGCGATGGCCTCACTCTCTTTGAGATAAACGATCGTGTGACCCTTGCGAATCGTGCTCCTGGCTGTGATCCCAAACTCCTGCAGCACGGTTAACAATTGCTGCGCCTGCGCGTCCTCACTGCAGTAAAACTCCAGATGATAATTCTTTTCCGGATCGCTCATCGAGCCGATGCAGGTAAAACACCCCCGCAAAAAAGCCCGTCTGCAACAACTGTTTTTCAATAATAAAGGCGAAACTGCACCGCCCTGCATCTCAGAATAATGCACCGACTCCGTTACAAATGCAACCTGCGCCGGATCCGAGACTGTGAGCTGCCCGGTTCCCCCTTCGTCATCCGAACTAATGCTATATGTTTTTTGCAGCAATGTAAAGACCTTTTTTAAAAGTCTATCGTTTTCACTATGAAACTGTAATATCCCGTCCTGAATTTTGGCAATATTTGCCACATACGCCGCCATCTCTGCGATCTGGCAATGCCGGGAAGCCCCGATCTGCTTATCCAGTTCCGCTTTTACTTCCGATGAAAATGACATTTTAAACCTTCCTATACTTTCTTGCCTTCCCCCTGAAAGGGGGGAAGGCTTTAGCCCTCGTAATCATTCTATTCTGATCAATTGAACCTGTGCATTCTGAAACAATACTTCATACTGTGCACCGTCTGCAAACCCAGCATCAACCGCCTCCGTCCACAGGGATTCCGGACTTCCGTCCAGCAATATCAGGCCGCCGTTTTGCAGCGCCTGTTCTGCTTCGCCCGCGTGTTCCGTCCAGCCTTCATCCGCCGTCCACAGAAAGATCTTATCATAAGCGGAAAGCAACGGGATCTTGTCATAACCGGCGCCATGGTCACGAACGAAAACGATGCTGTCCTGCTCCTGCTGCGCCATCAGTTCTTCCAGCAGCAGATAGTCCTTCCGCTCCTCTTTCTTTTCCGCAACCAGCCCGGAAAACATACCGATCGCCCACAGCACAAAGCAAAGGCCGCCGACTGCAAATTTCCATGTCTTCTTATCCCCGGCGGTATAAGCAATCAGCCCTCCCAGCAGTACAAAGAAATACGGTAACACCATTGCGATACGGTCACTCTTCATCAGGAAGGTGGACAGCAGCATATAAAATACCGGCAAAACCGTAAACAACAGAATGTCCCTGCACTGCGGACGCTCCTCGGTGCTCTGATAGCGATAGCCCGCAATGCCGTACAAAGCCGCGGTCGGGATCAGCCAGAGCGGGGTTCCGAAGATCCCATCACCCCACACCCGAAACATTTTCGCGTAGATACTGCCCAGTCCGCTGCTCTCCGTTCCTTTCAGCTTGGACAGCAGCCCCAATACCGACATAGGATCCAGGCAGATGCCCGCAAGTACCGCCAGAATACCGGTGATCACATAGGAACGCAGGAATTTCTTTTCCTTCGGCACGCTTGCGATCGTAAACAGTGCCAGGCAGCCCGCCCAGATGCCCGTGGTATAGTGTGTCACATAGCCGATCACATACAGGAGCAGCAGCCATTTGAAATATCGTTTCCCATCCTCTGCTCCCTTCTGCCGCACCGCCTGCAGCATCTTCAGATGCAGCAGAAACAGCGCTTCCTGCATCACCACGGCCAGCGCATAAGGCCGGATATTGGTAAAGGTACTGATCGCCGCCGCCGAACATGCATACGCGATCAGGATGCCGTAACGCACGCCCGTTTTTTTCACATAAAATGCCGAGATCCGCTCCAGCAGGAACAAGGAAACCGCCAGGCAGATGAGATTTAAGAGAAAACCGCTCCACTTCGTTGCCGAGATGCCCGGAAACAGCGATGAAACCAGATGCATGCACAGATAATACAGAAACGAGTTGGCGTCATCCCCCATACCGTTCAGATAGATCTTTCCCGGCTGAAAGGCCTCGCCCTCGGTGATCGTCAGATATTGCTGCAACTGCTCCCCGGTATACCATCCGGTCTCGGTCGGGCGCTCTGTCTGAAAGAACGCCGCATTCTTCCGGTTCTGCAACACATCTTTTGCCGCATTGATCAGATTGCCGGGAACCGCAGCCGCCCCTTCCCCGAAGATCTCCGTATCCAGATAACTGCGGATGCGCCCCTTGGAGAACATCCAGCCCTGCGACGGTTCATTCGCCATACCGTAGGTGACGATCTCGTCCCCGGTGCGATAAGTGTCCATACGCATAAAAAAAACGGTCGGCAAAAGGCAGACCAAAAGCAACGGCCAAAGCAGCCACTGTATGTGTTTTTGATTTTCAGAGTTTTTCGTCTCTGTGTGTGATCGTGATTCCATAGTTTTCCTGTTTCCGCAGGTTCTCATACAATTCGTTTGCCAGTGTCACGCTCCGGTGCTTACCGCCGGTACAGCCCACCGCGATCACCAGCTGATGCTTGCCTTCTTTGATATAGTTCGGGATCAGGAAGTGCAACAGATCCGTCAGTTTCGCCAGAAACTCACCGGCTTCCGGAAAGCTCATCACATAGTCATGCACCGGCGCATCATTTCCGGTCTGGCGTTTTAGTTCTTCAATGTAATAGGGATTGGGCAGAAAACGCACGTCAAAAACCAGATCCGCATCCATCGGGATCCCATACTTAAATCCGAACGATACCACCCGCACGATCAGGCTGCTGTACTCCTGATTCTTCTGAAAGATACGGTCCAGCTCTTCCTTTAAAACTCTGGTGAGCAGGTTGGAGGTATCGAATACATAATCCGCACGCTTCTTTACATTCTGCAGGATCTGTCGTTCCCGGCGGATCCCTTCTTCCAGGCTGCCGCCGCCCGATACCGGGTGCATACGGCGCGACTCTTTATAACGCTTGATCAGTACTGCGTCATCGGCGTCCATAAAGATCACTTCGAAGGAAATGCCCTTATCCCGCATGCTCTGCAGCGCCTGTTCTGCCTCATCAAAATCCTGATCCGCGCGCACATCCAGGCCCAGAGCCACCTTGCTGATCTCGCCGCCGGGACGCGCCACTAATTCCACAAAACGATCAAAAAGAGGAAGGGGCAGATTATCCACACAATAAAAGCCCATATCCTCTAACATTTTCATCGTTGTCTGTTTTCCGGCACCGCTCATTCCGGTGACGATCACAAAACGCATACGCGCCTCCGCATAATATTACAAAGTCAATCGTTTCATTCCCGGGATCCTTCGGATCAGCCAGACGATCGCGAAACAGATCAGATACACAACCAGTGCCCACAGAAATCCCGAAAACACTGCCCTGCCGTTCTGAATATCTCCGCCCAGCTTCAGTCTCAGCTTCTCAAAAGCCGCGATACGATCGTTAATAAAGAATCCGTGCAGCAGATAGATTCCCAGGGAACATCCGCCGAAGCTGCCGATACACCGCTGGCATTTGCTCTTTTCCCGTTTGCTGAAATACGCTTTGCCCGTAATGAACAGCGTTACGCAGTGCAGCATCGTGACGGGGCTGTGATAGGAAGGATACATATCGTAACTGCCGACGGAAACACCTTTCATCGCCTGCATATACACATAATAGATCATCCACACCATATCGATCGCGATCAGAAGCGGCGCGATCTTTTTGCAGACATCCTGCTCCAGTCTGTGATGGAAGAAATAGCCCATCACCGGATAGATAAAGATCACTTCCATCAGCCATTCCAGCTTCATATTCGGATTGAGGCTGTAGCGTTCCAGCAGGATCTTTTCATCGATCAGCGGCAGTATGGAAGACAATACAAATACGGAAGCGATCAGGTACAGAAATACATTGTTGCGCATATTCTTGACCATCGGCCGCAGGAACGGCAGACAGATCAGAAAGCCCAAATATGCGTACAGATACCAAAACTGCGGGATCTGGTCCCGGCTGTACAGGTCGGGAATAAACCGTGTCAGATCAAAAGCTTCCCTGTCCGCAAGCACTTCGTTCATATAATATGCAAACGAACCGATCAGCAAAATAACAGCAACACGGCTGATCCGCTTTTTCCAGATCACCAGGATACTCTCATCCCTATCCAAAAGCAGTGCCCCCGAGATCATCAGGCACAGCCAGAGCGGAAAACGCGAAAACGCATTAAACAAAAGACACACATAGTAAGGGATCGTAGCCACCTCGCACAGGGTATAGGCATTCGCCCCTTCCGAATAGGAAAAGATCATAAAATAGATCGCTATGATCCACAGCACATCAAAATACAACTCGCGTCTGCGTCGTTGTGCAGGCTTCTTCATAGGACGCCTCTGATTTTGTACCGATTCGTTCTGCTTCATACTGCTTCTTTCCGATCAGTTTTTCTCTGTCTCAAAATCTCCGAGCATGATCACTTCCGGTTCCAGCAGATAGCCCGAGGCCTGCTGTACCTTATCCTGTACATCACGGATCAGTCGGTAGATCTCGTCAGCGGCGGCATTCCCTTTATTCACAACAAAACCAGCATGTTTTTCCGAAACACATGCATCCCCGATCGCGTAACCTTTCAGCCCCGCGTCCGATATCAGTTTTCCGGCAAATGCCCCCTCCGGCCGTTTGAAGGTGGATCCGGCGCTGGCATACTCCAGCGGTTGCTTTGCCCGGCGTTGCTCCTTCAATTCGGCAATCTTGTCTATAATAGTATCTTTTTCTCCAAATTGCAAGCGTAAGGATACCGACAGCACCACGCCCTCTTTTTCTTTCAGGATGCTGTGGCGGTAGCCGAAATGCATATCCGCATTGGATACGGTCACGATCCCCTCGCCGGGATACAGGATATCCACGCTCTCTACGACCTGCACCATCTCGCCGCCATAGGCTCCGGCATTCATCACAATCGCACCGCCCAATGTCCCCGGGATCCCGGAGGCAAACTCCAGCCCGGTCAGACTGCGCTCCGCCGCCTGTGCCGCCAGCCGCATCAGCTGCACACCGGCTCCGGCACGCACGCATTCTCCGTCAAAGGTGATCTGCGCCAGATCCTCCGTCAGTTGCAGGATCACGCCGCGATAGCCGTGGTCGGATACCAGCAGATTACTGCCGTTTCCGAGCAGAAAATAGGGAATCTTCTGTTCTTTTAAATACGAAATGATGTGCAAAAGCGTTTCGCGATCCTTTACAGACACAAAAAAATCCGCGGGACCGCCCACACGAAAAGTCGTGTGCTTTCGCATAGGCTCGTCCCTGCGCACATCATCACTGTAACTCTTTAATTGTTCCTCGATCTCCCGGGTATTCAAAACTCAGCCCAAGACCAGCTTGGCAGCGCCGAAAATACCGGCATCGTTACCCAGAGTAGCCAGGGCAAAACGCGCCTCCCGGCTGCCGCGGAATACATATTTCTTATACTCGTCCACAATGTACTCAAACAGCACATCTCCGGCCTTGGATACACCGCCGCCGATGACAAAGATCTCCGGATTGACCACGCCTGCAACGGCTGCCAGTCCCTTTCCGAGATAGGTTCCGAACTCTTTTGCCACTTCGATCGCCAATTCATCTCCGGCCTTTACCGCATCAAATACGGTCTTGGCAGAGATCTCGCCGCTGCGCAGCACCGATGCTTTGTCATCGGCGGCCAGCCGTCTCTTTGCCAGACGCGCGATACCCGTTGCGGATGCATACTGCTCCAGGCATCCGTGATTACCGCAGCCGCATGCCTCCGGCTCATCCTCCACGATATGGATATGGCCGATCTCACCGCCGGCACCCGTAGCACCGGTCAGGATCTTGCCTTCTACGATGATACCGCCGCCAACGCCGGTACCCAGGGTCACTGCCACCAGATTCTTATAGCCGCGTCCGCCGCCCTGCCACATCTCGCCCAGAGCTGCCACATTGGCATCGTTTCCGGCTTCTACAGGGATCCCGCCTAACAGCTTGCCCAGTTCTTCCTTTACCGAAAAGACATCCCAGCCCAGATTGGCTGCCTTATAGATCACACCATTGGCATCCACCGGTCCCGGTACGCCGATGCCCACGCCGATCACGTCGCTCTTTTCCATTCCCTGCTCGGCCATCTTCTTTTTGATGGATTCCGCAATGTCCGGCAAAATGCTGCTGCCGTTATTCTCCTTACGGGTGGGGATCTCCCACTTATCCTTTACATTGCCTTCCGGATCAAAATATCCCATCTTGACGGTCGTGCCGCCCAGGTCCACACCAAAGATCACCTTGCTCATAGTCTTCCTCCAAATATATCCTGTAGATCGCTGTTCAGAATCCTATAGGTTCTGAACCATTGCTCGTCGTATCTCCGCCCTTATCGTTGCCGGCGTTCTCACTCAACCTTCTTTTCCAGAGATGCCTGTACACGCTTGTACAACTCCTGCGCTGCATTGTAGCCCATCTTCTTCTGTCTGTGGTTGATGGCTGCCGACTCGCAGATCAGCGCGGTATTACGGCCCGGACGGATCGGGATATTGTGGCAGACCACCTTATTGCCCAGGTACTCCACATATTCCTCTTCCATACCGATGCGATCGTATTCCTTATCCTTGGACCACTCGGAAAGTTTGATCACCAGGTTGATCTCCTGATCTTCCTTAACGGACTGCACGCCGAAGAGCATCTTGACATCTACGATACCGATACCGCGGATCTCAATGAAATGCTTGGTAACGGCCGGTGCCGTACCGATCAGGGTCTCTTCAGACACTTTACGGATCTCTACCACATCGTCGGTTACCAGACGGTGTCCTCGTTTGATCAGTTCCAGTGCTGCCTCGCTCTTACCGATACCGCTTTCGCCGGTGATCAGCACACCTTCGCCGTAAACATCGACCAATACGCCGTGTACGGTAATGCAGGGAGCCAGTTTTGCGTTCAGCCAACGGATAACTTCTGCCATAAAGGTAGAGGTTGCCTTGGAAGTCGATAACAGGGGTACGCCGTACTTGATCGCCGTCTCTTTGAACAGCTGGTCCGGCATCAGATCGCGGCAAAATACGAATGCCGGGGTCTTGTTGCTCAGAATTCTCTCATAGATCGGTTTCTTCTGCTCATCCGTAAGAGATTCCATATAGGAGCACTCTACAAATCCCATGATCTGCAGACGTGTCGCATCGTAATGCTCCATATATCCCGTCAACTGAATACCGGGACGGTTGATATCCGGCTGGGTGATCTTGATCCCGCTGATATCGATCTCTTCCGTGAGATTTGTCATTTTCTGTTTGTCGATCAGACGCTGCAGACTGATGCTTGCCATAGCGTAACCTCCTATTATTGTAGATAACTGTATTTTCGAACCATTGCTTCTTATTTTATGTTGCCACCCTTACATTGTCAAGTTTTGTGAAAGAACCCGTATACTGCCTCGGCGGTGTTGCGGGGCAGGTCTGCTTTTTCCATCAGCAGTTCCACGGAAGCCTCGCGGATCTCGTCGATGGAGGCGAATGCTTTCATCAGGGCGCGGCGGCGCATCGGTCCCACACCGGGGATGTCGTCCAATACGGAGTGCACCTGCTCCTTGGTGCGCAGGGAACGATGGTATTCGATGGCGAATCGGTGGACCTCGTCCTGGATACGCGTGAGCAGTTTGAAGGCCTCGCTGTCTTTATCGATGGGGATCTCCTCGTTATTATAATAGAGCCCCCTGGTGCGGTGATTGTCGTCCTTGACCATACCGCAGACCGGGATGTCGATCTGCAGGCTTTTCAGCACTTCCAGCGCGATATTGACCTGTCCGCGCCCGCCATCCATCAGGATGATATCCGGGAACACATCAAAATGCCCGTTCTGCGCCTGCTCTTCTTTCTCTTTTAACCCGTGGGTAAAACGCCTCGTCAGCACCTCTCGCATACTTGCGTAATCGTCTGCCCCGCTGACCGTTTTGATGCGGAATTTGCGATAATCGCTGCGCTTCGGCTTGCCCTTATCGTACACCACCATGGATCCGACATTTTCAAAGCCGCTGATATTGGAGATATCGTAGGATTCCATCCGGTCCAGCCCTTCCATCCCCAGCAGGTGCTCCAGTTCCCGCACGGCTCCGATGGTCCGGCCCTCTTCCCGCTTGATCTTTTCCTTATCCTGCGTAAGGACGATCTCGGCATTGTGCGCCGCCAGCTCCACCAGTTTTTCCTTCTGTCCGATCTTTGGCGTGCGCAGATACACACGGCTGCCCTTTTTCTCCGACAGCCACTGCTCGATCACATCCTGCTCGCTGCTTTCCTCCTGCAGCATGATCTCCCGCGGAATAAACGGCGTGCCCGCATAAAACTGCTTGATAAAACCGGTCAGGATGCTTTCGCTGCTCTCCCCTTCGGTATGGTTCATATAGTAATGCTCGCGCCCTACCATACGGCCGGCACGAATGAAGAAGACCTGCACCACGCAGTCCTGTTCGTCCCTGGCCAGCGCCACGATGTCCTTATCTTCCTGATCCATATCTTCGATCTTCTGCTTCTCGGTGACGCTCTTCACGCTCTCCAGCAGATCCCGGTAACGGATCGCCTCTTCAAATTCCATATTTTCGGAAGCTTCCTGCATCTTGGCCTGCAGCTCTTTGATCACCGGCGCGTGATCACCGCCCAGAAAAGCCAACGCCCCCTGCAGCCGCTCCCGATACTGTTCCTGCGAGACCTTATCTTTAATGCACGGCCCGCAGCACTGCCCGATGTGATAGTTCAGACACGGCCGTCCTTTGCCGATCTCCTTGGGCAGCATACGATTGCAGGTGCGCAGCCCGTAGATCTTGTTTAACAGATCGATGGTCTCCCGCACCGCCAGCGCACTGGTATAGGGTCCGAAATACTTTGCCTTATCCTTCTTCATCTGCCGGGTCAGAATCACCCGCGGATAGGGCTCCGTCACGGATACGCGGATGTACGGATAGGTCTTGTCATCCCGCAGCATCGTATTGTATTTCGGCCGGTATTCCTTGATCAGGTTGTTTTCCAGCACCAGCGCTTCCAGTTCGGAATCGGTAACGATATAGTCAAAACGGTCAATGAGACTGACCATCTTGTCGATCTTGGGCCCGCGCCCGATCTTTTCACGAAAATAAGACCGCACTCTGTTGTTCAGATTGACGGCCTTACCTACATAAATGATCGTATCTTCCGCATCGTGCATCAGATACACACCCGGGCGGTGGGGGAGCTTCTTCAGCTCCTCCGCCACATTAAATTTTTCTTCGTGATGTTCTTCACTCATTCATTATCATCCGGTGCTTTGTACGCCCGCTTTTTAAACTCTGCTGCCATCGGATCGGTCTCTGCCGGTGCTTCCGCCGGCTCCTCTTCCGTTGCCGTGGTCTCCGGAGCTGTCTGCGCGCTCTGCGTCGGAGCCGCTTCTTCCGCCGGTGTCGTTGTTCCCGGCTGCGGTCCCAACTGCTGCGGTGCATCCGTACTCTGCGGCGCAGGTGTGATCAGCGCCTGCGGGTCCAGCTGCACCGGGTGATTCTGCGTCGTCTCCGGTGTCTGCTGTTCCGGATTGCCCAGCTTTGCGTGATAACCTTCCGAATCACGTCCGCGTCTTACGGAAATGATCTCCTTGCCATCCTCGGTCATCTCCGGCTCATTGCTCTGTGCCTCATCGATCACCGCCGGTTTCTCGCTGCCGGCTTCCTTCTCCGGCATCGGGATGCCCTTCTCACGGCAATAAATCTCCATAAACTCGTGTCCGGTGATCGTCTCTCTGTCGATCAGATACTCAGCGATCTTATCCATCACATGACGGTTCTCTTCCAGCAGCTGCTTTGCCTGTTCATAGCTGCTCTTGATCAGCTCCATCACTTCTTCGTCAACCCCGGCAGCGGTCTCTTCCGCACAGTTCATTACGGTGTTGCGGTTCAGATACTCATCCTCCACGGTTTCGATCCCCATCATACCGAAGCGCTTGCTCATACCGAAACGGGTAATCATCGCTCTGGCGATACGGGTTGCTTTTTCAATATCATTCGACGCACCTGTGGTTACCGTATCAAAAACGATATCCTCGGCAGCACGACCTGCCAGCAGGCTGACCAGTTCGGAACGCAGTTCCTTTTCGGTCTTCATAAACTTCTCTTCTTCCGGATAACTGAGCACATATCCCAAAGTACCCATGGTTCTCGGGATGATCGTGATCTTCTGTACCGGTTCGGAATTGGTCTGCAGCGCGTGGACCAGCGCGTGTCCCACTTCGTGGTAGGAAACGATACGGCGTTCCTGACGGGACAGGATACGGTCTTTCTTTTCCTTACCCATGCTCACCAGTTCCACCGCATCCAGCAGATCCTTCTGGCACACATATTCTCTGCCGTTCTTGACTGCAAGGATGGCAGCCTCGTTGATCATATTCGCAAGGTCCGCACCTACGGCACCCACGGTAGCCAGACCGATCTCGTCCAGATTGACGGTCTGATCCATCAGCACGTTCTTGGAATGTACCTTCAGGATCTCCACACGGCCCTTCAGATCCGGCTCTTCCACGATGATACGACGGTCAAATCGTCCGGGTCTCAAAAGTGCCTTATCCAGTACTTCCGGCCGGTTCGTTGCTGCCAGCAGGATGATACCGCTCTTGGCATCGAAACCGTCCATCTCGGAAAGCAGCTGGTTCAAAGTCTGCTCACGCTCATCATTACCGCCGCCGTATTTGGAATCACGGCTGCGCCCGATGGCATCGATCTCATCGATAAAGATGATACACGGTGCACTCTTCTCCGCTTCCTTAAACAGATCACGTACGCGGGAAGCACCCACACCGACATACAGTTCCACAAAGTCGGAACCTGCCAGGGAAAAGAACGGAACGCCAGCTTCACCGGCAACCGCCTTTGCCAACAGGGTCTTACCGGTTCCCGGAGGGCCTACGAGCAACGCACCCTTGGGGATCTTTGCACCGATCTTGGAATACTTGGTCGAATTGTGCAGGAAATCCACGATCTCGACCAGGGATTCCTTTGCCTCGTCCTCACCGGCCACATCCTTAAAGGTGATACCGGTCTCTTTTCCTTCATACATCTTCGCCGTGGTCTTTCCCACACCGAAGCCCAGACCGCCGCCACGCTCCATCCGGCGGAATACAAAGCCCATCAATACCCACAACAGCACGATCGGCAGTACATAGGTCAGCACCAGGTTCAGGATCAGGCTGCTGCCGTCCTCCACCTTTGTCTTGACCTCTACGCCAGCCTCCAGCATACGGTTCGTAACTGTCGTCACATCTTCTGCCAGACCGGTATAGTAGTTGGGGCCGGACATCGCCGCACCGTCGCCCCGCTTCGTATCGATCAGGATACGGTCCGACTGGATCTGGATGCTCTCAACCTTTCCGGCATTGACCATCGTCAGGAACTCGTTATAGGTAAGCTCCTCCGCCGGTGCCGCAGAACGGTTCACAAACCAGCTGATGAACAACAGCGCCAGCATCGTAACCACAATGAACGCCAGGATATTCGGCCCGCGGTTGGCATTGTTGTTTCCGCTTCCGTTGTTGTTCCCGTTGTTATTGTTATTATTCCCCTGATTGTTTTCTTCGTTTCCTCCGCCTTGCGGAGTGTTGTTGTATTCCGGCATTTAAAATACCTCTTTTCCTAATTGATTCGCCCCGCTTTATCTGTGATACAGCTTCTTGGTCTGATAATGCGGTTCGCTGGTCAGGTTCACGCCCAACTTGCGGAATGTACCTGTATCCACCTGAGACAGGATAACGGAAGTATGCACTTCCAGTCCCTTCAGATTCTTTAACTGTTCCAAAGCCTTTGCCGCACGCTCATCGGTTGCCGCACATACGGACAGAGCGATCAGCACCTCATCGGTATGCAGCCTCGGGTTATGGCTGCCCAGACTGTTCACCTTCAGATTCTGGATCGGGTCGATGACTTCCGGTGAGATCAGTTTTGCGTCGTCCGGAATGCCCGCCAGTGTCTTTAACGCGTTCAAAAGCAGTGCTGCCGATGCGCCCAGCAGATCGCTGGTACGGCCGGTTACGATACGTCCGTCCGGCAATTCCATCGCTGCCGCCGGTGCCCCGGTCATCTCGGCTTTCAACAATGCCGCACCGATCACCGGACGATCCTCCGGCGTGGTACCTGCCTGCTTCATCAAAAGTTCCAGTTTCATTACCTGGTTATCGTCCGCATTGCCCTGTCTGCGCTGGCACAATGCATTGTAATACCGGCGGATGATCTCGTCCTTGGATGCCTTTACGACAATATCGTCATCCACGATCGCCTTGCCCGCCATATTTACGCCCATATCGGTCGGTGACTTGTACGGAGACTCGCCCATGATCTTTTCAAACATGGCATTGAGCACCGGGAATACTTCCACGTCACGGTTGTAATTCACCGTCTGCTGCCCGTATGCTTCCAGATGGAACGGGTCGATCATATTCACATCGTTCAGATCTGCCGTTGCCGCCTCATATGCCAGGTTCACCGGATGCTTCAGCGGAATGTTCCAGATCGGGAAGGTTTCGTACTTTGCATATCCGGCCTTTACGCCTCTCTTATATTCATGGTAGAGCTGGGACAGACATGTTGCCATCTTGCCGGAACCCGGTCCCGGTGCCGTTACCACCACCAGAGAACGCGTGGTCTCGATATAATCGTTCTTTCCGTAGCCGTCATCGCTTACGATGAACTGAATATTCGCCGGATACCCCGCGATCGGATAATGACGATATACCTTGATGCCCAGTGCTTCCAGCTTCTTCTGATAAGCGATCGCCGCCGGCTGCTCCGCAAACTGTGTCAGTACCACGCTGCCTACATACAGCCCGTAATCGCGGAACGCATCGATCAGACGCAGCACATCCATATCGTAGGTGATACCCAGATCGCCGCGAACCTTATTCTTTTCGATATCCGAAGAATTGATGACGATCACGATCTCGGCATCGTCCTTCATGGTCTTTAACATACGGATCTTGGAGTCCGGCTGAAATCCCGGCAGTACGCGGGATGCGTGAAAATCGTCAAACAATTTACCGCCGAATTCCAGATACAGTTTCCCTCCGAAATTGCGGATCCTCTCCTGGATCTTCTCCGACTGCAGTGTCAAATATTTCTCGTTATCAAAACCCGGCTTTTGCATTTTTGCCTCCTATTGCCTGCCTCATCATGTATACTATTATTCCATTATAAAAACGATAATTAGTTTATCACAACCTTGCAACCGGCGCAAGTTTTATGTATAATGTCACAATATAATCACAATTACAAATGTAGGAAAAAAGGCAGGCGATATTGACTCTATGAAAAAGATCGTACTCACCGGCGGCGGTACTGCCGGACATGTAACTCCGAACCTGGCACTGATCCCGTATTTAAAAGAGCTGGATTATGAGATCAGCTATATCGGTTCCTATGACGGCATTGAAAAGCGACTGATCTCCGATTTCGGCATTCCGTATTACGGCGTGTCTACCGGAAAATTCCGTCGTTATTTTGACCCGAAGAACTTTACCGATCCGTTCCGCGTGCTCAAAGGATACGGTGAAACCCACAAGATCCTCAGGCAGATCCAGCCGGATATCGTCTTTTCCAAGGGCGGTTTTGTCTCGGTTCCGGTGATCCGTGCCGCAGCATCCCTGAAGATCCCCTGCATCATTCATGAATCCGATCTGACGCCCGGTCTTGCCAACAAACTGTGCATCCCGGTCGCAACCAAAGTCTGCTGTAACTTTCCGGAGACTCTGAAATACATCAACAAGGATAAAGCCGTTCTGACCGGTTCCCCGGTAAGAGAAGAACTGTTGCACGGCAATCCCGAAGCCGCTTACGAGCTGTGCAGCTTTAACAAGAGCAAGCCCGTGATCCTGGTCATGGGCGGCAGCCAGGGTGCCAGCGCCATCAACAAAGTGATCCGCGAAGCCCTGCCGAAACTGTTGCCGGATTTCCAGATCATCCACATCTGCGGCAAAGAAAAAATGGACAACCTGCTGCTCAGCACTCCCGGGTACAAGCAGTTTGAATATGTCCGTACCGAGTTGAAAGACCTGTTTTCCATCGCGGACCTGGTGGTGTCCCGTGCAGGTGCCAATGCGATCTGCGAACTGCTGGCCCTGCGCCTTCCGAACCTGCTGATCCCGTTGCCGGCATCCGTCAGCCGCGGTGACCAGATCCTGAATGCGGAATCCTTTGAAGCACAGGGGTACAGTATGGTGCTGCGGGAAGAAAACATGGACGAAGATTCCCTGTTGGACTCCCTGCATGAGCTGTATTTCAACCGTGACAGCTATATTCAGGCAATGGAAAAATCCCAACAGTACAATTCGATCAAGACCATCATCGGTCTCATCGAAGAGAATGTAAAGAAAACGGAGGCATAAGAATATGAAAGATACCAACTGCATTTTCTGCAAGATCGCAAACGGCGAGATCCCGTCCAAAACCATTTATGAAGACGACGCTTTTCGCGTGATCCTGGATATCGGCCCCGCAACCAAAGGCCACGCCCTGATCCTTCCGAAAGACCACTACGCAGATTTCTTCGAGCTTCCGGAAGACGTTGCCCGTGACGCCATCTCCGTTGCAAAGAAGGTTGCGCCGAAGATGAAAGCCAACCTGCATGCGGACGGTTTCAATCTGGTACAGAACAACGGTGAAACAGCCGGCCAGACCGTGATGCACTTCCACCTGCACCTGATCCCGCGTTACAAGAATGACGGTCAGAACCTGCTGTGGACCCCCGGCGAAGTCAGCCCGGAGGAACTGGATCTGATCAAAGCACAGATTGAAGGATAAACACAAAAAAAGAATGGCTTCCTCTTGCGGGGAAGCCGTTTTTTTATTCGTTCATAAAGGGGAACAGCGCGTCCAACTGACGCAGGATCCCGAAGTTTCCTTTGGACAGGATGCTGCCCTCCATAAAACCGCCCTGGAAGGTTTTGCGGCCCTCCGTGATCGCCTGCAGGGTGGCGCTGTCCATAGTCAGTTCCGCATCCGGATAGACCATCTCGCCGTATCCGATCTCCAGTTTGCCGCCGTCAATACGCAATACCAGCGGCTTTGCCTGTTCCTTCACATTGATCTTGTACTTCAGCGTCACGCCGCTCTGCGGTTGAAAGACCTTTTTGAACAGCGCTGCGATCTGGTCCGCGCCCGGTTCGCTCTTGCCGGACATCTTGCCCTTGAACAACTGCGCCAGTTCCGTGATGTCCTGCTTCTGCTTTGCCACATATTTGTCATCGGAAGCATATTCCGAAAGCTGTTCCGTCTCCTGCTGTGTGAGCGTCGTATTCTTGGTACGGTAGGTGATGTTCTTGATCGCCATCACACTGGCCGGCAGCCGCTGAGACTGCTGTTTCACGCAACGGTAAATGTTCTCCGCGCTCTTTTCGATCAGCTTCTGATACTCTTTATTATTCTCCAGCACCGATTCTTCCGGAATATACCCGGAGATCCCGGCACATACCTGCCCTCCCAGGGACTGCCATGCGTTGGACAGATCCAGTTCCGCCTCTTTTTCCCCGTAGGTCGTGGACATAACCACCGGTGCCATATAGGTCTTGGCGATCTTTTCCTTATCCCCGTACAGCCAGCAGGCATCCAGAAAACTGGCCATATGACCGCCCACGCCATGCCATTCCACGGTCGTTGCCAGAATGATCCCGTCTGCTTCTTTTAAGGTTCTGGGCAATGTGATGATATTGCCTTTCTGCTCAAACAGGTCGTATTTTTCCACGCGCACATTCAGTTCTTCAAATACTTCCGTCATTCGTTTGAGCGTAAACAGCGTCGGATCATCGATCAGGCCGCGTCCGCCGTAATAAATATTGATCTGCATCGTTTTCCTCCAACTATACTCCCCCGGTTATTCCGAACTCTTTTGGGAACGGTTCGCATTCAGTCTGCTCTGTCCCTTCAGGATACAATAAATACCGCATATGATCAATCCGCAGAAGAATCCGCCCAGATGCGCCATCTGATCGATCTGCCGGTCTATGGTCCCGGTATAAAACAGCAAAAACAGCGCTATGGCGATCCTTCGGTAAAAACTGCGGCTGTATCTTTGCCGGCGCAGCAGCATATATGCCATCAGCGCTCCCATGATCCCGTAGATCGCACCGGATGCCCCCAGCGAAAAGTACGGTTCCTGCATCCGTGTGAAATACCAGACGGAAAAACATCCGCCTCCGATCCCGGCCGCAAAATAAGCCACCGCAAACATCCAGCGATCGATCTGCCGTTCCAGGATGGATCCGATCGCATACAGCATCAGCATATTATAGACCAGATGCCCCACATCGCTGTGCAAAAACATATAGGTCAGCAGGCGGAACCATTGCTCGGGAAAACTCAGGATGCCGTTCGTTAAGGAATAATCGTCCTTCTGATAAACCCCGAGGCTTGCCAGGATATACATGATCACATTGACCAGCAGCAATCCGATCGTTACATAGCATACCGGCTCTTTTTCCTTCGGCGGTTCCCGCAGTACCGGCATCCCGTCCGGACCTTCCGTAGCCGGCGCTTTATCCAGCCCCAGTTGTGTACGCTCCGCCTCGGAAAGGTTGATCTCCGGCAGGGCGATCTGTATGCCTTCCTTCGCCACAAACTGCTCCAGCGGTGTTCGCACCCCGTAAAAATCCTCCGGCGCGGTCGGCGGTACAAACAAACGCGCTCCCATCGGCTGCCCCGTTACCGCATCCGGATTCCGGTCATCGATCAGATACCAGACATCCTCCGTCCACGCCTGCGTCAGCTGCGCTTCTCTTTGCGCTTCTTCGTCCTCCGTCAGCCCGTGAGCATCCGGCCCGGGTTCCAGCCGCCCAACTCCCAGGGCATCGGTACAGATCAGTTTCAGAAAGTGGATATCCTTGGGACGGCCATAGGTCAGGCGATCCTTATGTGCATCCAGAAACCCCTGCATCTGCGCCTTTGTACTCGTCTGTCTGCGCTCATCAAAAAAACCGATCACATTGATGTAATAGTTTTCCTCCTGCACAAACGAGATATAGCGCTGATCCACGGAACACATATAAATACGATAACCGTATTTTTTGAACAACTCATTTAATTCCATTATTTACAGATCTCCGGTAACTTAAAATTCCGGACATATTCCATAAAGTCCTTTCCGCAAACCGGTTTGGAAAAATAGAAGCCTTGGAAGTAATCACATTTCAGTTCCAACAGTTTGCGGATCTGTTCTTCCGTTTCCACACCTTCCATCACGACCTTCAGATGCAGCCGCTGTGCCATACGGAAGATATTACGCAGGATAATATCCGCCTTTTCGTTGCTCTCTGCCGACCACAGGATGGACTTGTCCACCTTCATAAACATAAACGGCAGATTATACAGATAGGAAATATTGGAATAGCCCGTTCCGTAATCGTCCAGGGAAAGCGAGACTCCATGCAGTTCAAAATGCGAGATATTGTGGCTTACCACCGCATTCGAGATCATCGCGGAGGTTTCCGTGATCTCAAAATTGATCTTTTCCGAAGAAATGTTGAAGCGGCGCATGATCTCCATAAACTCTTCCGCCAGACGGTTCTGCATACACTGTACCGCCGACAGGTTCACCTCTATATAACGGATGCCCATCTTGTCCAGATGATTCTCCGAATAAAAACGGCAAACCTCGGTAAATACGATCTCACCGATCTCCAGAATATAGCCTTCCCGCTCTGCCATCATGATCATCTCTTCCGGCGGAATGAATCCGTATTCCGAGTCAAACAAACGGATCAGCGCCTCTGCCGCCACCACCTTTTTCTCCTTCGTGGAGTAGATCGGCTGATAATACACCTGGAACGACCGGTCTTTCAAGGCCCGGCGAATCGCTTCCAGGATATGCGCTTCTTCATTCTCGGATAACAGCCTGCGCACCGGCAGAACATCGCCTGCCTCCATCTCTTCTCTGGGTACACGATTGATCACCTTTTGGAAATCGTCCATAGTCGGGATCTCTTCCGGACAGTTTGCCGTTATAAAAGCTGCCGACAACATCGACTGTATCCAGCCGAAGCGCCAGGGTTCTTCGAAACGATTGCAGATTTCCTTGAGGATCTCTTCCTGCGTTTTGCGTTTCTCTTCCTTCAGATCGTCGGACAGTTTCAGGATCAGACAGTTTTTCTCAAACCGGAAGACCATGGCATCCCGACGCAGAGCGTTCAGGTAGGAAACCAGTTGACGCATAAGCTCTTCCGCATCTTCCTGACCGATCGCATCTTCCAGAACATCAAAATCCATAACCCGGATAAACAGTACAAAAAACTTATGATGGTTGGCATACTCCTGCTCCATAGTGCTGATCAGGATGTTCTTTTTGATGGCATCCGCGCCTTCAAAAATCTCTTCTGCCTTTTGTACGGCAAACAGCATATCCGCCAGGATCAGCGCGGAAGCAAATACCATAACATGGATCTCCGGATACAGCCCCTGTATGATCTGAACCGCCACCAGCAGCAGTTCCGCGATCACAAGACGCACGGTCCGGCCTTTGCCCAATACCGTATGCGCTCCGAATCCCAAAACAAAACTGATGGTCAGATAATACAGGAAGAAGGCCAGCAAAAAGCCCTGCAGCACCGGATGCAGACGCAGATCAAATCCGCTGTCTCCGTTCAGATAGCAGCGTACCGCCGTTCCGCAGATCATCACCAGCGCAAAGGTAAACGGGAAGTGCAGTATCTTCCCCCACCGCAATGAAAGCCGCACTTCCACCTGCGTCATACAGCGCAGATACACCGTAAACAGCACGATCACCATGATCTGCAATGCACAGTTAAAACAGTTGGAAAAGACCACCAGCCCACGGGATGCCATTCCCGGATGCGTATAATAGATCGCCATCTGGATATCCGATACCGCAACGATGAGCAGATCACAAAGGATCACATAATACATGCGATAACCGGGCAGCGCACTCAGCCCCTTTGGCCGGAAATAAAACAACAGCACCAAAAGCATGGCGACTCCGACATAATCAAAATACAGCTCATACTGCATTGTCATCGCCCTCCTTTCGGTCTTTCTCTGCTGCCATATGCAACACCCGGACAAATTCGTCTTCGTCCACCTGGTCAAAGAAGTATTTGCCCTTTGCCAGATCGCAGGCCATATCCGAGATCAGCGTAAACTGATTCTCTTCGTCAATACCTTCGACCATGGTCATCATGGAAAGGTCTCTGGCCATCATCAGGGTAGAATCCATCGTAATGCGTGCTTTCTCATTGCTCATGGTCGCCTGCATCACGGATTTATTCACTTTCAGCACCGAAAACGGCAATTCATAAATGGATGTAATGCTGGTAAAACCGCTGCCGTAATCCTCCAGGCAGAAGCGCAGCCCTTCCATTGCCATTTTGGTCAGATTCTCTTTGAATGCCTTGCTTGCTTTGGACACGGTATATTCCGAGATCAGCAGACAGAGCATCCGCTGGTCCACATGATGCGCCTGTGCGATCTCTTTGAGGCGTTCCATCAGGCCATACTGCAGACACATCGCCGGATGCAGACGCAGTCCCAGGAAAGACAAGCCCTGTGATTTGAGATCCTGTTTTTCGATGAACTCGCAGCTTTTCTCAAAGATCATCTCGCCAAGCTGCAGTGCATGTCCGCTGCGTTCCGCGTAATTATAGATCTCATCGTCATACACATAGCCCAGTTCTTCATCCAGGAAACGAACGGATACCTCCGCCGCCACGATACGCTCCAAGCCCAGGGAATAGATCGGGGTATAACGCATCTCAAAGTTCTTCTTCTCCATCGCCCGCGCCAGAGCTCCGGTGATCTTTTGGTTTCGCTCGATCTCTTTTAAGTTAAAATCCGCCGCTGTCATCACCCGGTTCTCCGAGCTGCCCGCTTCAAAACGGTTCATCACACCCAGCACCAGAGAACTGTCCGAAGCCTCGGTCGGCAGGATCAAGCGCAGCAGTCGGCCGTCCAATCGGACCTGCTTTTCACCGCATTCCCACGGTTCTTCAAATCTCGCACGGATCTTGCGCAGTATCGAACCGACTTCTTTGGCCTCCGGGCGGATCAATTCCAGTACAAAGATGGTCTGCTCCGTATGATACAGATAGCCATTGGGCATCTCGGCAGACAGATAATCCGCGATCTTCTGTAACAGCGCGGTTTTCTGCTCTCCCGTGATGACCTGCGTCTGCTCCCGGAAATCCGGCAACACCAGTTCAATGATATCAAAACGCTTGCGGGAAAGCATATTGTATTTCAGGCGCTCCAGAAATGCCTGTCTGCTGTACACATTCAGCTCGGCATCCATCTGCACCGTCGGGTTCTGGATAAACAAAAATGTGATAAAACCACAAACGGTGATGGTAACAACCTCCACCTTGATCTCGGTCAGATAGAACTGGATCAGTACACTGCCCAGGCCCATCATCAGGATCAGCAGTACGATGCCCCTGCGCTTCGCCGAGAAACTCTTACGATACCGGATCAATACAAAGATCATCAACGCAAAATAGTAGGCAAAGGTAATATAGGTCGTAAAGATCCCCTCACCTCGATGGTAGATCGTATCGTCTGTATAGTAATAGATTGCGTGTGTTAACGGATTGGAAAGGATCACGATCATACAGATGGTGATCGGCACAATGATCGCCGCACGGATCACCGGCGAGATCTCCCGCCATAGTTTGATGGTACTGAGTAAATACAAAAACAGGATTGCCACCATCGAAAGATGCGTGATGAAATAGATATAACTTAACAGATCATAGACCCAAACCGGCGTAGACGGCACAAAATACCGATGCATCCAACTGCCGGCCTGTGCAACCGAGGTGAGCAGATTGTCGATCACCAGCGCCAAAAAAAGGCCGCTCTGGAAATTATATACCCGATTCAGCCGTATAAAGTAATAAATGATCAGCGCCGACAAGAGCACCGATGATATTGCAAAAGCTGCTTCGTAGGTCAAGTAGAAGTCCTTTCTAATGTTTTGCCAGAGCATCCCTGCGTTGTTGCTTCATTTCTTCGACTGCCGTCAGATCGGTATAACTGTATTCGCGTTCCGCATAATACAGATTTTGTTCATTCTTACGAACCCGGAGTTTTGCTGCGATATATCCGTGTTCCCTGCATTCCCCGGCGGCAAAATACACTTTGTTATTTGCCGTAAACCAGCGTACTGCGGTCTTTACCGTGATCCCGCCGCATTTCCCGCACTGGATCGTCATCACATGCGGATCCCGCAGCAGTACTTCCCGGTCGTTATAGCCCGTTGTGATCAGGCACTCACCCTCAGGTCCGTTGATATGGATCTCTTTCTTCCGGCTCTCCGGCAGGTGATACAGATCGTATGTCACGCAATCCCTGCGGATCTCTTCCGGGATCCTCGCCAGTACTTTGCCGGTATAATAGGCATCGCTGTATGCCCGATGAAAAGGAACATCCTTGCGCAGCTCCAGTTCATCCACTGCCGTTTCCAATGCCTTGGACTGTGCGCAGTTTCCGCACAATACTCCGTACATCTTCTGCACATTCATATACCGTATCGGTCCTGTCGAAAGCGGCTCCATACCGTAATAGGCCATATTCCGCTGCAGTTCCGTCAGATCCTGCGGTCCCCATGTACACCAGACCGGGTCTTTGCCGCACCAGTCCAGAAACTCCTGCGCCGCCTGCGGAAACAGCTTTCCTTTGGACAGTTCCCCCGGTTTCAGCGCCAGCATCTTGCGGATCCGCCAGTTGATCTCCTGATACACCTGCGGCCGGATCAACTGTTGATACTTACCGATCAGCTTAAAATCATCATTCAGTTTTACCGCACCGATCTCTATAATCTCAAATGCCAGCTCGCGTTCGTCACTGTGTTTTCCGTCCTGCGGCTGGTTCCATTCCAGATCAAAAACAATATAACTCATGTTAAAAAGTATAGCATATTTACGGCTTTTCCGCAATCAAAAACGGGAGATGCGAATACAAAAAGGGCGCCCCTTTTCAGAGACGCCCCACATTTGTTAAATGTTGTTTTTATACCTTGTCGCTGTCGTCAAACGGATCACCGCATTCCGGACAGAACTTCGGCGGATTGTGCGGATCTTCCGGCTCCCAGCCGCACTTGTCGCACTTGTAAAGCGGTGCGCCTGCCGGCTTCGGCTTGCCACACTCTGCACAGAACTTGCCCTTATTCACAGCGCCGCAGGAGCATGTCCAGCCTTCCTGCTCTGCCGGCTTCGGAGCGCCGCACTCTGCACAGAACTTACCGGTATTGCCTTCGTGTCCGCAAGAGCACTTCCAGCCTGCTGCCGGTGCCGGAGCTGCTGCCTGAGGAGCTGCCTGCTGTGCCGGCTGCTGCTGCGCCATCTGCTGCTGTGCCATCTGGAACAGACCATTGGTATTTGCCATACCTGCCTGATTTGCCATACCCATTCCCAGGAAACCGGTCATAGCGCCGCCGCTGTTGCTTGCTGCGTTCACCATAGCGGTGTTCTGAGCGTTCAGAGCCATACCTGCTGCTACTGCTGCATTGCCGCCCATTGCGTATGCTTTCTGCAGTTCCTTCAGGGTAGCCTCGTCTTCCGGAGACATCTTCGGCTGCTCCAAACGGATATCCTTCAGCGTAAAGCCGTATTTGTCTTCCCACTGCAGTGCCTGCTTCAGGGATTCTACAATTTCTTTCTTTTTACCCGGCAGACCGCTCGGACGCAGGCCGTCGGTGTTGATCTCAGCGATCGCATCCTGCAGCTTGTCACTGATATCCGACTTCAAAGCGCCTTCAATCTGGGACAGCTTGTAATCGTATGCCTGGTTGGCGGCGATCGTCGTATAGAACTTCACCGGATCGGTCATCATTACATCGAATTTACCATGGATCCGCAGTTCCACATCCGATTCAAAGTTCAGACGGGAGTCCTTAACATTGAAGTAGATCGGGGTCTGGGTACCGAACGGGCGATCCGTGATCAGACGGATATTCAGGAAGTATACCTTCTGAACTACCGCTGTATTACCGCCATAGGTGAAGTTCTGCACCATCTGGCCGAAGTTTTTCTTTACATTGGACCAGAAAGACTCGTTTTCCGGCTTGCAGAAGAAGGAAGGTGCCAGATCGGTACGGAAGGTGAAAGCACCCGGCTCCACACTGACTTCCACGATACGGCCCTGCTCCATAATGATCATACACTGGCCGTCTGCCACGATGATCGTAGAACCGTTGGTGATCACATTTTCCTCACCCTTTGTATTGGTGGTGCGTCCGGTCTGATGCTTGCCGGCAACCATCAATACCTCATTCGGAAGAGCGTCCTGATAGAAGAACTCTTTCCACTGATTGCTTAACTGATTTCCCCCTGCATTCAAAGCTGCTGCAATTAATCCCATTTCTTTTCTCCTTTCTTTTCATCCTACGGTTCCGTTCCGGTAAAGATACCTTCCGAAACCGGCGGAATTTCACTGTCGTCCTGCAGGTGTACTACATCTCCCCCGCAAAAAGAAGTATCTCACATTTTAACGCTTTTCACAAGCACAACTTGCGTGCGTTTTCGCAACTGCGACACTATGCCCTGCTTGCCTTTGCCCCGATCTGATAATAGTCAAAGCCGTACTTGGTTGCCGTCTTTGCGCCATAGATATTACGTCCGTCAAAGATCACCGGCTGCTTTAAGCAGGACTTGATCTCTTCGAAATCCGGGCTGCGGAATTCCTTCCACTCCGTGATCAGGATCAGCGCATCCGCATCTTTGAGCGCCTCGTACTTGCGCTCCACATACTCTACATCAGCGTTATCCTTCAGATAGCACTTCTTTGCCTCTTCCATCGCCTTGGGATCGTATGCACGGATCTTGGCACCCGCTGCTGTCAGATCGTTGATGATGGTGATCGCCGATGCTTCGCGCATATCGTCGGTATCCGGCTTGAAGGACAGTCCCCAAACCGCAAACGTTCTTCCGCTCAGGTCTTTTCCGAAGTGCTCTTTCACCTTATCCGCGATCACATGCTTCTGGGCATAGTTGACATCTTCCACCGCACGCAGCAGTTGCGCGTCATAACCATACTCCGCCGCCGTACTTACCAGAGCCTTTACATCCTTCGGGAAACAGCTGCCGCCGTATCCGCATCCCGGATAGATAAAGGAGTAGCCGATGCGCTTATCGGAACCGATTCCCTTACGCACTTTATTCACATCCGCCCCGACCTGCTCGCAGATGCGGGAGATCTCGTTCATAAAGGAGATCTTGGTTGCCAGCATCGAGTTGGCCGCATATTTGGTCATCTCGGCGCTCGCGATATCCATCAGGATAAAGTTATCCGTATTCAGCACATAGTGGCGATACAGTTCCTGCATCGTCTCTGCAGCAGCCTCATTATCCACGCCGATCACGATACGGTCCGGACGCATACAGTCCGCTACCGCCGTACCTTCCTTCAAAAATTCCGGATTTGAGATCACATCAAAGGTCAGATCGGATCCTCTCTCATCCAGTTCCTTCTGGATCGCCGCGCGCACCTTCTGCGCCGTTCCTACCGGCACCGTGGATTTATCCACCACATACATATGATGGCTCATATTTTTACCGATATCGGAAGCTACTGTCAATACATAGTGCAGATCCGCACTGCCGTCCTCGCCCATCGGCGTTCCTACTGCGATAAAGCAGATATTGCAACGATCCAGTGCTTCCTTGATCTGCGTCGTAAAATTCAGACTTCCCGCCTTATGATTCTTCAGTACCAGTTCCGACAGCCCCGGCTCATAGATCGGGATAATGCCGTTCTTCAGACGCTCGATCTTGGCCTCATCCACATCCACGCACCAGACTTCATTTCCCATATCCGAAAAGCAGGTACCCGTCACAAGCCCTACATATCCGGTTCCGATCACTGCTACACGCATTTTAAAACCCCTCCGTTTCATGTATAAACGCTAGTTTTTAATTTTATCACAACCGCCGCCATTTGACAAATTGGAGTTTGGCGGTGTTCCTTGCCTTCCCCCTTCCGGGGAAAAGCTGTCGCGAAGCGACTGATGAGGGTTC
>CAMJAP010000038.1 GCA_946403625.1 uncultured Lachnospiraceae bacterium | reverse complement strand
GCGGTTGTAGCCTTTGCAGTAGTCTTCTTTGCTGCAGTTGCTTTCTTTGCGGTTGCAGCCTTTGCAGTAGTCTTCTTTGTTGCAGTTGCTTTCTTTGCGGTTGCAGCCTTTGCAGTAGTCTTCTTTGCTGCGGTTGCCTTTGTAGCTGCTGCCTTTGTAGTCTTCTTTGCTGCGGTTGCCTTTGTAGCTGCTGCCTTCGTTGTCTTCTTTGCTGCAGTTGCCTTTGTAGCTGCTGCCTTTGTTGTCTTCTTTGCAGGTGCCTTTTCAGCTGCTGCCTTCGTTGTCTTCTTTGCTGTTGTCTTCTTCTCTGCGGCTGCCTTCTTTACAGTCGTCTTCTTTGCTGTTACCTTCTTTTCGGTTGCCTTCGGTTCTGCAGCTTTCTTTCCTGCCATTTTCTTTTCTCCTCCGCTTTTTGGAAAATAATACGATAAACTAAAATGATATTTATTAAGGTTGTCCCTTAAATTGCCTATATATTAACTGAATAAATCTCTTATGTCAACACAAAATGCAGAATTTCTGCGGGTTTTTCGCGTTTTTTTGTACAATTACGACTTCTTTTTTTATCTTTGATCAAAAAAGAAATTCTGTTTCTTTCGTTTCTGTCAGTTCTCCGTTCACCGATAACTGTGTGCGAACTTTAAAACATCCTTCCTTTTCTTCCTGTTTTAACGGGCTTTCACCGCCTTTGATCTCCATCGTTGCAACGGTCTTTCCTTTTTCCTGCAACTCGTTTTTATCAATTAGTTTTCCGCCAACCGATAATGTTTTTCCTTTCGGATTTAAAATCATCTGCACCAATTTTATGACTCTTGTATCTTCCGTGATCTCTCCTTCTACTTTCGTTCGAATGATCACTTTCCAACTGCCGTCTTCGTTCTCTTCCGGTGTAGCGCTTACACCATCGTTCGCAAGATACACAGTACTTTTTTCTTTGCTGCTTTCCTTTCCTTTTTGTTCTGCAATTTCTTTTTCCGAACAATGACATCCGTCCTTCGTCAAATCATTCTTTGTCATAACATTCTACCTCGATGTATAGTTTAATCTCTGCGTTCCATCACTTTGTAACTGCTCATATTGGTATGCGCGATCAGTTTCCCTTTTTCATCCGTGATGTTGATCTCACTGAATACGATCTTTCTTCCGTCTTTTAATACTCTGGCTTCCGCATACAACACACCGCTTTGCACCGAAGAAATAAAATCAATATTCCCCGTTGTTGCAACATACAGTTTATCATCAAAGTCCTGATTGAGTACGACTGCCGATGCAAAATCCGCCAAGGTAAAATACACACCGCCCATTACATAGCCTGCACCGTTGATATGCTTTTCCTGTATCACCAGACGCACTTTACTGTAGCCTTCGGATACCTCCAGGATCTCTGCACCGGTCGCCTGTGTTGCATATTTGTCATGCGAAAAATACTCTCTGATTTCTTCTAATGTTTTCAAAATAAAAATCCTTTCTCTTATACTAAGCGGACGGCTTTTTACGACCGTCCGCTGAAACTGTTTCCTTATTTAGCCTTCGTTTTCCTGTGCTACCAGCCGCTCCACACTGTATCGTTTGCGCAACGCCGGCTTCTCGATCTTTCCGGTCGGATTGCGGGGAACATCTGCAAAGATGATCTTGCGCGGTCGTTTGTATCTCGGCAGACCGTTGCAAAATTCTTCGATCTCTTCTTCCGTACATTCCATACCTTCTTTGATCTGAATGACCGCACCGGCGATCTCTCCCAGTCGCTTATCCGGCAGACCGATCACGGCCACATCGCTGATCTTGTCATGCTGACGAAGGAAGTCTTCGATCTGTACCGGATACAGGTTTTCACCACCGGATACGATCACGTCTTTCTTACGGTCTACCAGGAAGATAAAGCCGTCTTCGTCCTGCATTGCCACATCGCCGGTCAACAACCATCCGTCGTGCAGCACTTCTGCGGTTGCTTCCGGATTGCGATAGTAGCAGGTCATCACACCGTTACCCTTTACGCACAGTTCTCCGGCATCGCCCTGCTTCACCGGATTGCCGTTCTCATCGATGATCTTGCATTCCCAGCCATAACCCGGTACACCGATGGCGCCGACTTTGTGAATGTTCTCCACACCCAGATGTACGCAGCCCGGTCCGATGGATTCCGACAAACCGTAGTTGGTATCATACTGATGGTTCGGGAAGTATGCTCTCCAGCGCTTGATCAGTGAAGGCGGTACCGGCTGCGCACCGATGTGCATCAATCTCCACTGAGACAATTCATAATCTTCCATCTTAAGTGTTCCGGCATCCAGAGCATCCAGGATATCCTGCGCCCAGGGAACCAGAAGCCATACGATCGTACAATGTTCACGGGATACCGCATCAAAAATGTACTGCGGTTTGGTTCCTTTCAAAAGTACTGCCTTGGAGCCTGCTACCAGACTGCCCATCCAGTGCATCTTTGCGCCGGTATGATACAGCGGCGGAATGCAAAGGAAGCAGTCATCTCTGCCCTGTCCGTGATGATGCTGCTCTACGGTAGCTGCCGTCATCAGGCTTAAGTGCTTATGCAGGATCGCTTTCGGGAAACCGGTCGTACCGGAAGAGAAATAGATCGCTGCATCATCCTCATCTTTGATCTCGATATCCGGCTTTGCGCTGGAGCAGTCCGCAACCAGTTCGCGATAGCTCTCTGCAAAGGTCGGGCAAGTCTCGCCAACGAAAATAAGCAGGCGGTTCTTGGACAGTTTTTCCACAATGGATTCGATACGGCCGATGAATTCCGGTCCGAATACGAGCACATCCACTTCTGCCAGATCTGCACAATACTGAATCTCATCTGCAGAATACCGGAAGTTGAACGGTACTGCCAATGCACCGGTCTTTAAGATACCCATATAGATCGGCAGCCATTCCAGACAGTTCATCATCAGGATTGCTACCTTGTCACCACGCTTTACACCACGACTGAGCAACATATTTGCCATACGATTGGCTTTTTCATCAAACACGCGCCAGGTGATCTCTCTGCGGTACGGTTCATCTTCCGTCTGCTGGATCAGGGAATATTCCTTCCAGGTCACGCGTCTGGTTTCTTTCTGTTCCGGATTGAGTTCGATCAGCGCTACTTCATCGCCGTACTCTCTGCGATTGCGCTCCAGGTAATCCATAATCGGCATTTGTTGTGTCCTCCTAATGTCAGATAACTCGTTTTGTTGGTCCGTGATCCTGCTTCCTTCTGCCACAGGATCATCGTTTTCAGCACACTTTTAACAGTATATCATAAAACAAACAGGATTGCACACTCTTTGTATGCAATCCCGCCCAAAAACTTATTTACTTGTCAGATCCGTATACCGGTCCGGTCTGCGGTCACGGAAGAGTCCCCAGTCCAGTCTGGCATGATCGGTTGCTTCCGTATCAAAGGAAGATACGATCACCGCATCTCCTTCACGATCTGCCGAAACGACGATCTCTCCGGTTTCATCGGTGATAAAAGATGATCCGTAAAACTTCAATGCCGACTCCTGTCCGCCGTTTTCCGCAGACGGCTTCACACTCTCCAGTCCGTAACGATTGGCCGCCACCACCGGGATCACATTGGCTGCGGAATGCCCCTGCATCGTCCGTCTCCAATGCGGCATGCTGTCGCAATCCAAAATCGGTTCCGATCCGATCGCCGTCGGGTAAAAGATCACCTGCGCGCCGTTTAATGTCAACGCCCGCGCCGTCTCCGGAAACCACTGGTCCCAGCAGATTCCCACACCGATCCTCGCATATCGTGTATTCCATACTTTAAATCCGGTATCCCCCGGTGTGAAATAAAACTTCTCCTGATAGTAATGATCATCGGGAATGTGTGTCTTGCGATATACCCCGAGCAGTGTACCGTCTGCATCGATCACGGCACAACTGTTAAACAGTGTATTTCCCGCTTTCTCATAAAAGCTGATCGGCAGCACCACCTGCAGTTCCTTTGCTACTTTCTGAAAATGCAGTACTGCATCGTTTTCTTCCGTTGCCTTCGCAAAATCATAATAGTCATAACGACGCTCCTGACAGAAATACTGTCGCTCAAACAGTTCCGGAAGAAGGATGATCTGCGCCCCCTTAGTGGCTGCCTCGCGAACCAGTTTTTCCGCATGCGCGATATTTTCGTTTACTTCTGTCGTGCAGTTCATCTGCACTGCTGCTACGGTTACTTTGGACATTGGTTTTTCCTTTCTCTATCATAGCCCGGCTTCTTCTATTTCACTGCCGGAATCTGCTGTGTGATGCAGTGAATGTTGCCGCCCCCCAATATGATCTGGCTGGCCGCAACCGGAACAATGCGACGCTCCGGACACAGCTTCTTCATGATCTCTACCGCTCTGGCATCGCTTTCTGCATTATCCCCGCCAAACTGCGGAAGCAGGACCGCTCCGTTCGTAAAATAAAAATTCACATAGCTGGCTGCCAGGCGCTCGCCCACCTCCCGGACATCTTCGCCTTCTTCGAAGATATAACCGTTCAGATCTTCTTCGGTCACGCACACCGGCACATCCGGGATCGGCAGCTTATGCACCGTGATCCCTTCTCTCTCCAAAACTTCCAGACAGGAAGCCGACAGTTCATACTGCGGATCGTCTTTTTTATCGGTCCAGGCCAGCACTACTTCGTTCGGTTTGATAAAGGCACATACATTATCCACATGCTCATTTGTTTCATCATTATAAATACCGCGCGGAAGCCAGATCACCTTATTGCCACCCAGGAATTTCTTCAGTTCCGCTTCGATCTGCATCTTGGACAAATGCGGATTACGTCCGCCGCTCAACAGGCAGCTCTCCGTGGTCATCAGCGTTCCTTCCCCATTCGTATGAATGGAACCGCCTTCCAGTACCAGATGCTGCGCATCATAAAAGTCCAGCCCCAGACGATCGCAGAGCGCTCCGGCCAAAGCATTGTCCTGTTCCCAGTGTGCATACAGTCCGTCCAGTACACCGCCCCAGGCATTAAACTGCCAGTCGATCCCGCGCACTTCTTTTCCGTTTGTCACAAAGGTCGGCGCCGTATCTCTCGCCCAGGCATCGTCCGCCGGGATTTCAAAAAAGTGTACCCGTTCGGTCCCCGCCAAAAGTCTCTCTGCCTTGGGTGCCGTATTCTCGCTGACGATCACATAGACTTTTTCATCCTTAGCGATCTCTTTGATGATCCCGGCAAATACTTCCTGCGCCGGTACTGCACCATACGGCCAGGATCCCGGACGCTCCGGAAAGATCATCACCGTTCCGTCGTGCGGTGCAAATTCTGCCGGCATATGAAAACCTTCGTTTGCAGGCATTCCGTGTAATCTCATGAAAGTCTCTCCTTAAAATCTTCATATCCAAACCGTTTCACCACTTCGTAAGATCCGTCAGCGTGCAACACCGCCAGATCCGGAAGCGGCATACCGTTAAAGGTATTGTTCTTTACCATCGAATAGATCGCCATATCTTCAAAACACAAACGGTCTCCGGTTTCCAGTGCCTGATCAAAACTGTAATCACCGATCACATCTCCGGCCAGGCAGGTACGGGAGGCCAGTCGGTAATCATACGCTTTTTCCCCTTTCTGTCCGGACAGATACAGTGGCGGACGATACGGCATCTCCAGAACATCCGGCATATGACAAGCCGCGGAAGCATCCAGGATGGCGATCTCGATCCCGTTATGCACAACATCCATCACTTCTGTTACAAGATAGCCGGCGTTGATCGCAACTGCTTCTCCCGGTTCAAGGTATACTTCCACATCATATCTTGCTTTAAACTCTTTGATCAAACGGATCAACAATTCTCTGTCATAATCATCCTTCGTGATATGATGACCGCCGCCGAAGTTTACCCACTTCAATCCGGTAAGATACTTCCCGAATTTTGCTTCCACCGCAGCAAGTGTTTTTTCCAATGCATCCGCGCCCTGTTCACACAAGGTATGGAAATGCAGTCCGTCAATGTATTGCAGTATCTCCGGATCAAAATTTTCAAGCGTCACACCCAGCCGGGATCCCGGTGCACAGGGATCATAAATCGCCGTCTCCTGCGTAGAGCATTCCGGATTGATACGCAGGCCGATGCTCTTTCCAACACATTGCTCTTTGTATTTCATTAACTGCGCGATGGAATTGAAAACAAAATGATCACTGATCCGCAGCAATTCTTCCATCTCTGCGGGTTTATAGGCCGGGCAGAAAACATGTACCTCTCCCGGGAAACACTCTCTTCCCAGTTTTGCTTCATACAGACCACTGGCTGTTGTACCATCCAGGTACTGCGCCATCAGCGGATACAGTGAAAACATGGAAAACGCCTTTTGTGCCAACAGGATCCTGCAGCCCGCCTGCTCCTTCACCTCTTTCAGGATCCGCAGATTATGCAGGAGTGCTGCCTCATCCACCACATAGGCAGGTGTTTCGATCGTTTTAAATTTCTCATGGATCACCCGGATCATATTGCTCACCTCTTACAAACGCCAAAGTATTATTGTGTAGATTACCACAAATCGCGAAATATTACAAATCCCCCTTCCGTCTGTTTTCCGCCTGCAACCACAGACCGCAAAAACGCAACCGAAACCATATTGAAGGCAGAATACTTTCATGATATGATTTATGTCATTGTTTATAAAACTTGATCCGAAAAGATATTTAAGGAGGAAACGACATTGACTACTTGTCCGGAATGCGGCGGTCAATTGCAGTTTGACATTGCAACACAGTCTCTGCGCTGTCCTTATTGTGATGCCAGAAACAATCCTGCCACATATACAGCATATAATGTAAATGCTGAAGAAATCCGTACCGACGAGATGGATGCGATCCTGTATACCTGTCCGCAATGCGGCGGCAGTATCTATTCCACCGAGCACTCTGTCAACGGCTTTTGCAGTTACTGCGGTTCCTATGTAATGCTGGAATCCCGCTTTGTAAAAATGAAATATCCGAAATATGTGATCCCGTTTGGTGTTGACAAGGAACGCTGTATCGAGGAATATCGGAAATATGTGAAAAAAGCGATCTTCGCGCCTTCCGAGCTGAAGGATCAGACACGGCTGGATAATTTCCGCGGGATCTATATCTCCTACTGGGGATATGATATCACCATGGAAGGCTTTATTTATCTGGATGGCAAGCGTGGCCGTCAGCATTACAAGTGCATGGGCTGGATGAATGCCGTATTTAATAATATCTTTTTTGATGCGTCCTCTATGTTTGAGGACCGGTACAGCGAACAGATCGCACCCTTTAACTATAGCTCCAAGGTAGAATTCACGCCCGCTTATTTAAGCGGTTTTTATGCGGATATGCCGGATCTTCCGGATGATGTTTACCTGGAAGAAGCGATCGATGTGGCACACGCAAAGGCATACAGTCCTTCCCGTCTGAACAGAGCATTTCCGGGTATACGTTTTGATGAAGGGCAGGAAGAAAAGTTTCATGCCGAAATGGATACCCATTGTTCCGCTTCGTATACCACATTTTTCCCGGTATGGTTTTTATCCTGGCAGAAAGATAACCGGGTGTCCTATGCCGTAGTCAATGGCCAGACCGGACGCGTGACCGGCGATCTGCCGGTGGATCGCAAAAAATTCATTCTGTCCGGATGTCTGATCGCCATTCCTCTGATTCTGCTGCTTTTTACACTACCACCGTTTACCAAAGCGGGCTTGTTGATCGCCTGTGAAACATTTTCTCTTTTCTCGGTCGTGCTGCTGATGTCCATGATCAAAAAAGTGATCATACGGAATGAAATGCTTTATGATAAAGGTTTCCTGGCCAAAAGCGACAAACTCAATTATACCTACCGCTTGAAAGTAAATGCAGACAAGCGCTTAGAAGAAGCAAAAAAGAAAGGGCTGATCCCCTTCGCTATAGTGGCAATCCTATGTGCGGTACCGTTACTCTTCAAATACTGCTCTGAACTGGTCGGCGGAAATGCGATATTAGTTGCTTTTCTGCTCAGTATTGTGATTGAGATCGTACTGCTGCAGATGGTACCAAAGCTAATGAACTATCCGATCCCAAGGAAGCGACCGATCATCGGAAGCATTCTGCTCATCCTGCTGTCCTCGCTATATGCCACATTCCTGCTATTGCTTGGTACTGCAAGAATTTCGCAGATACAGATCGTCGCCTGCCTGCAGTTGGCCGGTACCATTTTTTCACAGCTGATCATTTTGGATCAGTACAATCTGCTGGCTACGCGGCCTTTGGCACATATGAATCGAATGGGAGGAAATGAATCATGAAAATGAATAAAGAGGAAGCAATATCAGAGCTACTTTCCGCGATAATCACAATACTTCCGATGGGAATTATGTTTGTTATACAGCTGATCATCCCGGTCATGGTAAGGACAAATGAAAAAATACAGGTCGAAAGGGATGCGATCGCCCTGATGGAGAGCGCCCAGGAAACCACCTTTCTTTCCAGGCTGATCCCGAATGTACTGCTGGCTCTTTGCGCAGCGTTCGTTCTGAACTTTATCCTGATCCTGTTTTACAGCAGGGAAAAGAAAAATCCGGATATCGAGATGATGAGCGGTACCTGCAGTCACTTTGAAGTCAAGAAACCGGAAATCATGTGATCATAAATGGGGGACCGAATGGTCCCCCATAAAATTTCTTTTTATTCTACTGTCACCGGATTCTCATCCACTACCCACGGCAGGCCGTATTTGTTCAAAGCGTCCATATACGGATCCGGATCGAACTCTTCCACATTGAATACCCCCGGTTTACTCCAGGTTCCGCCGGCTACCATTGCGGTACCGATCATTGCCGGAACGCCGGTGGTATAGCTGATTGCCTGTGCGCCGGTCTCTTTGTAGCTCTCCTGATGATCGCATACATTGTAGATGTAGATCGTCTTTTCCTTACCGTCCTTTACACCGGTAAAGATGCAGCCGATATTGGTCTTACCTACCGTGCGCGGTCCCAACGATGCAGGATCCGGCAACAGTGCCTTTAAGAATTTGATCGGCACGATCTGGTGTCCTTCAAACTCTACCGGAGTGGTTCCCAGCATGCCGACATTCTGCAGGCAGTTCATATGCATCAGATAGCTCTGTCCGAAGGTCATAAAGAAACGGATACGCTTGATGCCCGGAATATTCTTTGCCAGAGATTCGATCTCCTCATGATGCAGCAGATACATATCCTTCTTGCCGACCTGTGCGAAATCATACTCTCTCTTGATCTCCATCGGCTTGGTCTCTACCCAGTGGCCGTCTTCCCAATAGGATCCGTTTGCGGAAACCTCACGCAGGTTGATCTCCGGATTGAAGTTGGTTGCGAAGGGATAACCGTGATCACCGCCGTTGCAGTCCAGGATATCAATGTAATGGATCTCATCAAAATAATGCTTCAGCGCGTATGCGGAATATACCTGAGTAACACCCGGATCAAAACCGGTCCCCAGCAAAGCGGTCAGCCCCGCCTTCTTAAACTTTTCATCATATGCCCACTGCCAGCTGTAATCAAAATATGCAGTAAAGCCTTTTTCCTTGCAGCGCTTCTCATAGATCGCGCGCCACTCCGGATCATCGGTATCCTCCGCCTCATAGTTTGCGGTATCGACATAGTTTGCTCCGCATTCCAGGCAGGCATCCATAATGGTCAGATCCTGATACGGCAGAGCCACATTCAATACCGTGTGCGGCTGAAACTCTTTCATCAGTTTTACCAGCGAATCAACGCTGTCTGCGTCTACCGTCGCCGTACTCAGCTTTGCGCTTGTTTTATCCTTTAATTTCGCTACCAGTGCATCACACTTGGAAATAGTTCTGCTGGCAATGCAGATCTCCGTGAACACCGGATTCTCACAACATTTGTGAATTGCCACTGTTGCTACGCCACCGCAGCCGATCACCAATAATTTCATCTCATCGATACCTCCCGGCATATATTCTGTTTCCGTCAAAAAGCCCGGAACAGTCAATTAAAATATTACCATTTTGACCGTAAAAATTCAATACCGTATGCTTTCCATGTCTGCTACTACATTTCCGTCCACACGGCTTTCGTCTCCGAATACTCCTTCCGGTCGCAGCTGATCCGTATACTGCCAAAGCGTCCACTGCTGCACCGGCGGGAAATAGACATTCCGGATCCATAGCGGGTACTCCGCAAAAGCTCCGTTGATATACTTATAATAAACCGTCTGTGTGGTATAGATCATCGGTTTGCAGCCGTAGTGTTCTTCCAACAACTGAAGAAAGGTTGCCAGTTCACGACGGACCACTTCCCGATCCGGCGGGTTGGAACTTTTATCCCCATAATATTCAATATCGATGACCGGTATCAGATCCATCTTATGATCTCCGATGGTCTCGATAAAATGTACTGCCTGTGTCCTCGCCGAGCTGTCAAAGGAAAAGAAATGATACGCCCCTGCCGCGATCCCTGCCTCCTGCGCCAGCTCTATGTTTTGTTCAAAGCACTCATCTGTATGGGAACTGCCCTCGGTCGCTTTGATATAGGCAAAATCGATTCCCTGTGCACGCATCGCGTTCCAGTCAATCTCTCCCTGATAATGCGACACATCGATTCCCTGATTTTTGTATGCCTTTGCAAAAATGCTCGTCGTGATCTGAAAATAACAAAGTGCTGCGCCGATCAAAAATAAACACGCAAACAGAATAACAATCCACCATTTCTTCTTCATAAAATCCCACAATCCCGTATATTGATCTCTTCCGTATAAAAAATGATCCTTTGCCTTTTGCGCCGGATCATCTTTTACTTACAATGTTGTATTTCGTCCTTCTTCTACTTCCAGCAGATCCTCTACATACCGCGGCAGCATAAACGCTCCCATATGCAGATTGGTGGTATAATACCAGGTTTTGATATGTCTTGCATTCCATCGTGCCGCATCAAAGTCATGCAACGGATGATATTTTTTACTGGCAAATCCGAACAGCCAATACCCCGCAGAACTGGTCGGGATATGTGCTTGATACACACGGCTGATGGGGAAGCTGCGGAATGCCTTCCGGTGCATCGCCCTGCAGGCATCTTCGTCCTCATCAAAGAAGGGGCTGCCATGCTGATACACCATGATACCGTCTTCTTTCAGCGCCTTATAACAGGATCCGTAAAACTCCTTTGTAAACAGACCTGCCGTATGTCCCAGCGGGTCCGTGGAATCGTTGATGATCAGATCATACTCATTCATCTTGCCGCGCAGGAAACGCAGACCGTCACGGTAATGCAGCTGTACACGCGGATCATCCAGACCGCATGCATTGTCCGGGAAGAACTCACGGCAGACTTTTACGAACAACTCGTCCGGCTCCACCACATCGATCTCTTCGATCTCTTCATAGTGCCCGAGCTCACGGGCGACTCCGCCGTCACCGCCACCGATCACCAGCACCTTCTTTACATTGGGATGCACGGCCATCGGCACATGCACGATCATTTCATCATAAGTGAACTCGTCCTTTTCGGAAAAGATCACGCTGCCGTCCGATGTAAGAAAGCGGCCGAACTCGATGGAATCAAACACATCGATCCGCTGAAAATCACTCGTACCGGAAAACAATTGTTTCTCCACACGAATGGACATCTTCACATTATCTGTATGCATTTCGGAAAACCAGAAATTCAATTCTCCCTACCTCCATAAAACGCATTTTCAAGCGCTTGAAATTTTCCTGATTCGATCACTCGATCAAAACGTTTAACTTCTCCAGAGAACCATCCTCCGGTCCCTGCATAGAACAACCCTTTTCCTTCGCATACAGGGTATAATCGATGATCTCCGTAGTGATCATCTCACCCGGTGCCAGGATGGGGATGCCCGGCGGATAACACATAACAAATTCGCCGCAGATGCGTCCTGCCGTCTCCCGGATCGGGATCAGTTCCTTCTCCGCATAAAATGCCTTTTGCGGTGTCGCCGCCACGATCGGAGGGATATACTCCGCATTGTGCTGTTTCGAAGTCGGTTTCGACCAGAGTCGTTTGATATCCTCCAGCGCTCCCACCAGACGCTCGATCTCCTGAATACGATCGCCGATGGAGATGTAGGCCAGGATATTGCCGATATCACCGAATTCGATCTGGATATCATATTCGTCACGAAGCAGGTCATAAACCTCGATACCGGTCAGACCGATATCTCTGGTATAGACGGAAAGCTTCGTTACATCATAATCATAGATACTGCTGCCGTTCACCAGATCTTTTCCGTATGCATAATAGCCGCCGATGGAATTGATCTCGCTACGGGCATATTCCGCCATGCTCTTTACTTTCTCAAAGGACTCCCGTCCGCGCAATGCCAGATTTCTTCGGGAGATGTCCAGACTGGAGAGCAACAGGTAACTTGCACTGGTCGTCTGGGTCAGATTGATGATCTGCTCCACATAACGGCTGTTCACATTCGGCCCCAGCAGCAGAATGGAACTCTGTGTCAGGCTGCCGCCGGATTTGTGCATGCTGACTGCCGCCATGTCCGCACCGGCATCCATAGCCGATACCGGCAGGGTCTCATCGAAATACAGATGCGTTCCGTGGGCTTCATCCACCAGTGCCATCATCCCATGCTCGTGCGCCAGCTTTACAATGGAACGCAGATCCGAACAGATACCGTAATAGGTCGGATTATTCACAAAAACCGCAGAGGCATCGGGATGCTGCAGGATCGCCTGTTCCACCTGGGACAGCTCCATACCTAGCGCAATACCGATCCGGTTGTCCACCTCCGGATTTACATAGACCGGCTCCGCCCCGCACAATACCAATGCATTGATCACGCTACGGTGTACATTTCGCGGCAATATGATCTTGTCGCCCGCTTTGCAGGCCGTCAAAACCATACTCTGTACTGCCGATGTGGTTCCGCCTACCATAAAATAAGCATGATCCGCCCGGAAAGCGTCTGCCGCCAGCTGTTCTGCCTCGTAAATGACCGATACCGGATGGCACAGATTGTCCAGCGGCTTCATGGAATTGACATCCAGTCCGACACATTTTTCCCCAAGCAATGTTACCAGTTCCGGGTTTCCGCGTCCGCGCTTGTGTCCCGGCACATCAAAAGGAACGACTCTTTGCTTACGGAAACGCTCCAAGGCCTCGTATAAAGGTGCCGATTTCTGCTTTTCGATATCCACCTTCGCATATCTCCTAATTTCGCCGATTATTTGTAAGAAAGGCAGGTACCGATCAGTGCCTGCCTTCAAATCACAACATTGCTTACTTTATATCATATTTTCCGTTGAAATACAATGTTTTTTGTTATACTGCCTGTGCCGCTGCCGCGCGTCGGGCGCTTGCCAGATACTGCTCTGCGGTAATGCGGTTGGTACGGTTCTGCTTGTAGCTGATCCCTACAAAGACCACCGGCAGCATGATCAGCATAAGCGGAAACAACGCGATTCCCATCATCGACAGTGACAGTCCCAGGATGATGTCGGTCGGGAACGGAGCCACAAACCAGCCGAACCACGCGATCCTTCTGGAGACGGCCCAAGCTGCGCGAAACGCGATCTTTACGCCTCCGCCGATCACATACGCTGCTACCGTTCCAACCATGGCGCCGATCAACAGAATGGTTGCAAAGATCTCTGCAATGGTTCCGCTGGCGCCCGATATGGCAATTCCCACTAACCAGCTCAACTGCACCGCTGCCGCAATGATCAATCCTAGTTTGATCTTTTCCTCCTTCTGCCTTGCCATATCCACTGCTGCCTGCGCTTCCATTTCTCCGGAATACACCGGAACCTCGATGATAGGGGGTTTTTCTTTCTTTTCTCTTGCCATTTTCATTTTCCTCTCTTTCTTTGTTTCGTATTTGGTGTGTGTTTTATGATGTTTGTATTATGCCACGCAGAATCTTTCCGTTTTTCACCCAAACTTTACACCACCCGTAGAAAAGAAAAACAGGCATCCTCGGGATACCTGTTTTTACATAACTATATATCTGCCCTTATCGAAAAGGCTTTTGCATTACACGGTTCGTATCGTAAACTCCACCTTCTCCTGCTTTGTTTCCGTAAAACCTTCCGGAAACGAGATCGTCAGCGTTGCTTTTCCGGCCTTTCCGGTCGTCTTTACATAGGCACCGCCCATACCGCCGTGGATCTGCGCGCTCTTGGGTCCGATGATCTCCAGAGGCCCTTCCACCGTAAGCGGCAGCGGCGTCATAAAGAACGGGGCCACATTTCCGTTCTCATCGCATACGCGGATACGCACGCTGGCCACATCATAGGTTTCGGCATCCTTCAGATCCGTATTGTCTACACGCACATCCAGAAGCAGGCGTTTTAAGGTCGAACGGGTTCTCGTGAGCACCACCTGCCCGTCCTTGATCGCCTCAAAGCGATAGGTCGTGGCCTGTCCGCCCCAGTTCCCCACATACTTTCCGTACAGCTGATAGGCTTCGTCAAAGTTCATCTTGTAAAGCGCCATCGCCTGTACCAGCTTCACCTTGATGTCTAACGGTATATTGTTCATTCCGTACTGCGCGATATAGTTGATCGCCGCTTTCACGATCATACTCTGATGCTCGCCGAAACCTTCCTCGGTCTTCAGGCGATCCCCCACATAGTCATCGATCAGGATGGGCGGATGTCGCAGCGCGGTATATTTCGGATTCTTCGCCGGATACTCTTTGATCAGCTCATCGTTACAATACATCCGCACACTGTCGGCATTGGTAAAGATATAGACACTGCCGCGGTTTCCTGCCGGATGCTCACCGATATCCATTGTAGAAGAGATCTCCAGCACCGGCCGGCGGTTCTGCTGGGATGCGTAGAGATACGATGCCAGCTTGGGATTGCGGAACATATCCATCACACCGTGATAGCATACCCGGTCACCGCTGCCGAAATCCTTATGGGTATTGTAGTCAAACATACACCAGCCAAAGCAGCCGGCAATGTCTTTTTCCTTACGTACCGCATTCACCACCGTCGCGTGACGCAGTGCATGCTCCAGGCGGTGTTCCTCACAGTCAAAACTCTTGGTCGGGAACATATGGCCGCCGTATTCCGTCACCAGGTACGGCTTGGACATATCCGGTGTGACCGTGGATTTTTTGTCACAGCCGTTATTGGTACCGTCGTGCACAAAATCATTATAGGTATAAACATCTTCCAACAGATGGCTCTTTTTGAAACAACGCACCCCGCCGGTAGGACGGTCCGCATCCAGTTCATGCGCCAGAGCATTGGTTCTCTCATACAACGCATCGTCATCCCCGGATTCATTGATACGAACGCCCCAGAGAATGATGGACGGATGATTGCGATACTGCAGAATCATCTCTTCCACATTCTTGACGGCCTGTTCCTTCCATTCCGCATCGCCGACATATTGCCAGCCCGGGATCTCGGTAAACACCAGCAGTCCCAGTTCATCGCAGCGCCGGATAAAATGCTGTGACTGCGGGTAATGCGAAGTACGCACCGCATTCACGCCCAGATCAAAACGCAGGATCTCCGCATCCAGTTTCTGCATGGATGCCGGCATTGCATATCCTACATACGGGTAACTCTGATGACGGTTCAAACCGCGGATCTTGATCTTTCTTCCGTTCAGATGATAGCCGTCCTCGCGGAATTCCGAGCGACGGAAACCAAAACTGTCTTCGGCGCAATCCATTTCTTTTCCGTCCTTTAGAAGTGTAACTGCCACATCATAAAAATACGGAGCCGTCACATCCCAAAGCCGCGCATTGTTAATCTCCATTCCGAGATCCTCTGCATACGGCATCACCTGTTCCAAAACCGTCTCGCCGCTCTGGTGCTCTTTGATCACAATCTTTGCCGACAGATCTTCCTGCCCTGCTTTGCCGCCGTTCAGGCTGCTTTCCACCCGCAGTTTTCCGCGGAAACGGTGGTTACGGATCTCCTGCGGCAAGATCACGCCCTGGGGTTCTTCCGGACGCAAATGCAGATCCTTTAAGCAGATCTGCTCCTTCACTTCCAGATACACCTCACGGTAGATGCCGCCATAGGTCATATAATCGATCACATTTCCAAACGGCGGAACATTTTGTGACTCCCGGCTGTCCACCTTTACGACCAGGATGTTTTTTTCGCCGTAGTGCAGTTCCTCCGTCAGTTCTGCCGTAAATGCCGTATAACCGGAATGATGTTCCGCGATTTGCACGCCGTTCAAAAAAACATACGCACTATGCGCCACACCCATAAACGTCAGGAAGATACGCTTTCCTTCCCATTCCTTTTCCGCAGTAAATACACGGCGATAGCCGCTCACCATCTGATAGATCGCATCATCAAAATAGTGAAAAGGTGTTTCTTTTACCGTATGTGGAATACGCACAATGACGCAATCTCCTGCATATTCTTTCTTCTGCAGTTCCTCCGTGTAGTTTTCGGTAAACTGCCAGTCATTGTTCCACCAGATCTTTTTTTGCATTTTATTTTTCAGATTCCTTCCTACGAATTTGAAGACCGAAAATGCGCCTTCACGCTTCTTTTCAGATCACACGGATACCGCCGCATCCGCGGATTGCCAGCACACTGCAGGCTCCCTTGCCGAACACGGCATCCATCTGCGCCGCATAAGCCTCGACCAGATCATCCGGCACCCACGCCTGCATGGTTCCCGCAAATCCGCCGCCGTGCACTCTCGCAGCACCGCGTCCCTGCAGGATCATTTCTGCCAGCTGTAACGATACGGATACATTCTGGTGTGTGATATCGTGATTGGTATATACATTCTGCAAAAACTGAAACGATGACGCACCGGATGCCGCAACCGTTTTTAAGAAGGTATCGATCTCATCTGCCTTCAAAGCTTTGGTCTGTTTTTGTACACGTTTGTTTTCTTCGTAAAAATGCAATGCACGCAAAACCGCGCGGTCGCCACACTTCTCCCGCAATGCCGCAATGTTTTTCACCACATCCTCTTCGCTCACTTCATGCAGCACTTCTTTTCCGAAATAAGCCGCAACCGATTTCATCTCTGCCGGTACTGCCGCATAATCCGGTGTCAGATCCGCATGCGAACCCTTCGTATCGGTAATGCACAGATGATATCCCTTCTTCGAAAAATCGTATTCCACCTTTTCAACTACCGGACTGGACGGATCTGCAAAATCGATATGTACCAGACTTCCTACGGAACATGCCATCTGATCCATCAAGCCGCAGGGCTTGCCGAAATAAACATTCTCCGCATACTGTCCGATCTTGGCGATCTCGATGGCGGATACGGTTCCGTCATTGTACAGACCGGAAAGAATGGTTCCCAGCAGTGTCTCAAATGCGGCGGAAGAAGATAAGCCTGCACCGATCAGCACATCGCTGGTCACATATGCCTGAAAACCTCCGACCCGATATCCGTTTTTCTTCAGTCCGGCAACCACGCCGCGGATCAGAGACTGTGTTGTGTTCTTTTCATTTTCCTTCACATCGCTGTCGTTGCAGTCCACGGTAAACATCGGTGCATCTCCGGAAACCAGCGAAATCCGCTGATCCTCCGTTACCGCAACTACTGCGATCGCATCCTGATTGATCGACGCTGCCAGCACCTCTCCATGCTGATGATCGGTATGATTGCCGCCAATCTCGGTACGTCCCGGCGCCGAATAGATGGCAATATCATGCACACCGAACTGTTTTTCAAAGGACTTGATTGCCTCCAGATAACGAGATTTCTGCAACGGCGCTTTGTCAAAGTACAGTTCGGTAAAGAGGCTGGCAAGGCCGTCGTCTTCGATGTATTTGTATAATTCGTTGTTGTTCATTCTTTTTCTTCCTTTCTTATTGCAACTGCTTGAACAGTTCGACATCATCGATGGTGCCCCAGCCTTTGGCGGCTCCCTGTACGGAAATGCCGACAATGACCTCGTCACCTTCCTTTAATGACAGATCCGGCAGTGTTATTTGTTTGGATAAATCCGTCTTTATAGTGTAGACGCCTTCAGCATAACCTCATATCCCAGTTTCTGCCGCTGTACCGGCGTCTCCCCTTCAATCATCGACAACAGCGTCCTGCAAGCCATTGCTCCGAGCGCTTTCGGATCATACCACAACGATGTGATCGCCGGCTGGTTGTCTTCGATCAGCGAGCTGTTGTAGAAAGAAGCAACGCGCACCTGTGAGGGGATCTGTACTCCGTCTTTCTTCAATTTGGCCAATACCCCATAGCAGATCCTGTCATCTTCGCATACGATACATTCCGTTTTGCTGCGCATGGCATCGTCTACCGCCCGGTCAATCTCTTCATTCCTGTCACAGTTCATATAGATCGTGGTATTTACTCCGTCCATACCCTCTTCGAATCCGCGGCGTCTTGCCAGCGTGACCACCTTGTCTTCCGCCCCGGCAATAAAGGATGCCGACCGGATCCCCTTTAACTTCAGAATGGATGCCAGTTCCTTACAGGCGCTGAGATGATCGTGATCCACCTGTACCACGTTTTTTTCTTCCGTACTGCCCACGGTTACAAAGGGAATGCCGCTTTTTTTCAATGCCCGGATCGCCGGATCATGTGTCAGCGTCTGCCCCAATATGACACCGTCCACTTTGTGATTTTCCAAAACGCGCAACAAACCGTTGATATTATGGTCAAATACCGTGGTGATCAGCAGATCGTAATCCGCCTGGGTTGCCACATCGATCACCCCCAGCATGCACTGCTGGAAAAAGGAAAGTGCCGTCATCTCGGAGTCTCCGGGCACTACCCAGCCGATATTGAAGGTTCTGGACTGCGCCAGCCCTCTGGCCATAAAATTGGGTTTATAGTTATTCTTCTCAATAAAATCCAATACTCGCTTGCGGGTTTTTTCGCTGATGCGCCCCTTCCCGGAAATGGATCGGGACACGGTAGTCTTAGAGATTCCCAGCTCTCTCGCGATATCATCAATTGTCAGATTATCCGTCGTCATCGTCTCCAGCGACACCCTTCCTTCATTTTGCGCAATCGGTTGCTCACTTTTAATATACTCATCTCCCTTTTTCTTGTCAAGTACTTAATGTCCTCGTCGTTGTTCCCTCCAGACAGGGGGACGGTTCTTTTGTCTGACCGGATCATCCCAAAGCTAAACGGTAAACGATTCCCTGTCAGACAACAAGAACCGTCCCCCTGTCTGCTCGCAATTGAATAATCCGGCGCAAAGTACTATAATTATGAGATCAGTAAAATGAATGAATAAAAGGGTATATCAAAAATGAAAGCAAGCAAGAAATTTATTTATTACATGGTGAAGTTTATTTTCCGCGTGGCGATCGTGTGCGGAAGTATTTATATGTATCTTTTTCATAAGCAGTGGATGACGGATTTTCTGACCAAGCCCATCGAGGTGATCGGTTTCGGCGTGGCTCCCCTGCATATGCTCTGGGCGCTCTTTATGGGTATTATGATGATGCACATCTTTCCGGTCAAGACCGCCCTGCGTACTATGGCGATCTTAAAAGCCAAGGAAGATACCTACCAGCCGGTGGAAGGATATTCGGAATACGAGTTGCTGAAGTTTGTGCAAAAGCAGAACCGTGCGGCCTGGACCGTTATGCTCGTCTGGCTTTGCTTTAACGCCTTTTGGGCATTCCTGTATCTGTTTGGCGTGATCGCAGAAGCAGAGTTATTAATGCTTACCGTATTTTTCTTCCTCTGCGATTACATCTGCATCCTGTTCTTCTGCCCGTTCCAGACGTTTATTATGAAGAACAAATGCTGCGTCAACTGCCGCATCTACGATTGGGGACACTTTATGATGTTCACACCGATGCTGTTCATCAAAAATTTCTTCAGCTGGAGTCTGTTCTTCACTTCGCTGGTTGTACTGATCAAATGGGAGATCATTTATGCAATGCATCCGGAGCGTTTCTGGGAAGGCTCCAACAAGATCCTGCAGTGCGCAAACTGTAAAGACCGCACATGCCGGATCAAAAAACTGCGCTCGCGCGATTAATCATTTCAACGAATTTCGAAAGGAGACCGCATATGGCTGAAAAAGATTTTCCGATCATCGGCGCTTTTATGGTACCGCACCCGCCCATCATCCTGCCGGAAGTAGGACGCGGCGAAGAAAAAAAGATCCAAGCCACAACGGCCGCCTATGAAAAAGTTGCGGATGAAGTTGCAAAACTGCGTCCCGATACCGTTGTGATCTCCAGTCCGCATACGATCATGTATTCCGATTATTTTCATATTTCTCCGGGAGTACACGCCCACGGAGATATGTCCCGCTTTGCCGCTCCGCAAGTGGAGATTTCCATCGACTACGATTCCGCTCTGGCGGATACCCTTGCGGTAATGGCCGGAATGGAAGGCCTGCGCGCCGGGACCGAGGGCGAACGGGAAAAAGAATTGGATCACGGTGTGATGGTTCCGTTATATTTCATTATGCAAAAATATTCCGAGTTCCGTCTGCTGCGCATCGGTTTGTCCGGCCAATCCTTGGACGAGCATTATCGTCTGGGACAGCTGATCACAAAAGCTGCCGACGAACTGGGACGCCGTGTGGTCTATATTGCCAGCGGTGATCTGTCGCACAAAATGAAAGAAGACGGACCTTACGGATTTGTACCGGAAGGCCCGCAATACGATGATCGCATTATGCAGGTAATGGGCAGCGGCAACTTTGCCGAACTGTTTGATTTTGACGAGCACTTCTGTGACCGCGCTGCCGAATGCGGGCACCGCTCTTTTGTCATGATGGCAGGCGCTTTGGACGGGCGCTCGGTAAAAGCAAATGCCCTGGTACACGAAGCTACTTTCGGTGTCGGCTACGGCATCTGCACTTATGAGATCGGCGGTACCGATGAAAACCGTCAGTTTTTGAAATATCGAAAAGATCATAAAAAAGAAGAAATCGCAAAGCAGCATGCTGCACAGGATCCCTGGGTACGAATTGCACGAAAATCCCTGGAAAGTTTTGTCTGCGGCGGCCTGCGATTAAATGATATCCGGGCCTCGGTAGAAGAAGCCCTCGAAGAAAGCAGCGTAACCGATTGCGATGATATTCGTAAACAACTGTTGGAGAAACGCGCGGGAGCATTTGTTTCCCTGCATAAAGACGGACTATTACGCGGATGCATCGGAACCATACTGCCTGTTACCGGCAGTGTTGCAGAAGAACTGATCCGCAATGCCGTAAGCGCCGCAACGGAAGATCCCCGTTTCTCTCCGGTCCGTCCCGAAGAAGTTGCTTTTCTGGAATACAGCGTGGATGTGCTGGGGGAACCGGAAGATATCGAGAGCAAAGAGGAACTGGATGTAAAACGCTATGGTGTGATCGTAACCAGCGGCTACAAGCGCGGATTACTGTTACCGGATCTGGATGGCGTGGATACCGTCGAAGAACAGATTGCCATTGCCTCTCGTAAAGCCGGCATACGCCCCGGAGAACCGATCACCTTACAACGATTTGAAGTCATACGACACCATTAACCATACTGATTTATGAAACACTTATTGAAGATCAGCAGCGGCAAGAATGCGGATGAACGCATCGAGCCCTACCGTCTGCAACTCTGGTTGCGCGGATTTCGCTACGAACGAAGCACCAATGCCTGGGTACGTCTCGTCGGCAATCACGGTGCCAAAAAGAATATTCGTTATGCCAAAGACCGCGGTCTGCGTTACGAACTGCTGGATAAAAATGTAAAACGCAACACTTCCTACAAAGCAAAATGGGTCAGAGAAAACCCTCCATTTCTGGGAATGTACCTGTGCGCCTACTGCGGGCGCATCGTCCGAGCCAAAAACATTACGGTAGATCATATCGTATCCGTCGGACGCGCCAGCACTTCTCTGCGGTATGCCAGATCCGGCAAAGATGTCAACGCGATTGAAAATCTCTGCGGCGCCTGCAGCAATTGCAACAGTATCAAAGATGCCAAAGGCGGCTTGTGGGTATTGCGCGGCAAGATCTTTCGCCATCGCTTTATGCGACTGATGCGATTCTTATTTCGGCTCTGCCTCGCCGCCGCACTGGTATATTTTGCACTCACATTATGGCAGCCGTTTTTAGAAAGGGTATTATGAACAACATCGCACTGGAAGAATATGATGAACTTTTACCGCAGTATCTGCGTTTGGAAGAGATCGCCGCAGAGATCGTAGAGCGTTCCGCCGGCGACCGAAACAACGGTATCATGCAGGTCGTACACCGCATCAAAACCAAAGAATCCGTGCAGGGTAAGATCCGCAAAAAACCGGAAAAATATGCATCACTATTAAATATGACGGATATCCTGGGGTTCCGCATCATCTGCTATTTTGCGGATCAGGTGGATGAGATCGCCGCGAGACTTGCCGCAAACCTGGATGTGGATTGGGAAAAATCCACCGACAAACGAGCCGCGATCGCACCGGATGCGTTCGGTTACCTTTCCCTGCATTACATCTGTATGTTGCCAAAAGAGAAGGGATACCCGGAAGATCTGACCGATCTGCGTTTTGAGATCCAGATCCGTTCTTCGCTGCAGCATACCTGGGCAGAAATCGAACACGATCTGGGATACAAAACAAAGTTCGGTGTGCCGCGTGATGTACGCCGTGAGTTTTCCCGCGTTGCCGGACTTTTGGAACTGGCAGACGAAGCCTTCCTGCACATCAAATCCAGGATCGTTGAATATCAAAAAGAAGTTTACGAGCAGATCAGCAGCGACACGGCCGAATCCTACCATCTGGATCTCGTATCCTTAACACTGTATATGCAGCACAGTCATCGTATGATCCGCTTTATGGAGGAGATCAAAGCCATCACCGGCGCGCACATCAACGACAGCGACCCGGAAGATATTTTGGAAAAGCTGGATTATCTGGGTGTACGGACACTGGGCGAATTAAACGAACTGCTGGATCAGGAACGCGAACATGCACTTGCCATGATCCGCGATCTGTTAGGTGGCGGTGATATTGACGAACTCATCTCCACGGTCGGTATCTATTACCTGTGCCGGGCGCGGTTGATCTACGGTGATTACGACAGCAAAGCGATCGCCGGATATTTCCGACTGACCTTTTCCGATGAAGACACCATTCGTCAGAAAACCGAATACATTTTAAAGAAAAGAGCTCACGCGAAGTGAGCTCTTCTTGTCCGGATCAGTTCTGTTACCTCTTGCAGCTTCGGCGGATTGAGAGGCAGCGGAAATCTTGAGATCGCCACCGCGGAACATGCACTTGCAAACCGTACCAGTTCGTCATCTTTCATTCCGTTTAACAATCCATATACGCATCCGGCTTTGTAGGTATCTCCCGCGCCAAGCGTACTCTTCACCTCAACCGCAAACGGTTTCATCCGCCGAATCGCCTCTCCTTTTCTCGCGTACAGCATCTCTTCGCCACCCTGTGTAATGATCGAAAGACCATCCGTTTCCTCCTGCATCAACTTAAGAATTTCCTCCGAAGTCATTCCCGCATAATGTTCTGAGGCAAACTCTCTGGATACTGCATTTACTGCAGCATACCTGTGCAATTCCGAATCATACGGACAATCAATCGTCACATACGGAATATGGTTTTCCCGACAGATCTTTGCTGCCTTTATACTGTCCTCTCCGAAATACGGATCGATCGCTGCCACTTTGCATCCAACAATATCTTTTTCTTCCGGTGTATTCCACCAGCGTTCTCCCGATGCAAACAATGTCTGGAATCTTCCCATCGGAGAACGCACCAGTCCGGCGATCACCACATAATCCATCACACCCGGATCATTTTCCATATAATGCAGCAAAGAAAGATCGACTTTCTTACCCGCATAAAATTCTTTTAATACACGCGCCACTTCCGTACCGATCCATGTGCCGTCCATACGAACCGATACTCCCAGCGAATCCAAAACTGTTGCCGCCGTCCCGGTCTCTCCTCCGGGGAGAAGATACTGTTCCTGTATCTCTGAATACTCATCCGGTTTCAGAAATCCGCCTTTTAACAAAAAAGAATGTGTAGCAAGAATCTGTCCAAACAGATATACTTCCGAATAATTTTCCATTTTGTTCCCCCTGATTCTTATGGTCCTGCAATTCCATCCTTCCTTTTACAGACCGGTTTCTATGGATAATTTGCTTCCGTCCTTCGTCTTTTTGACCCGGATCTGTTGCGGAATATTTTCCATCAATTCTTCTCTGTGACTGATGATTCCGACAAGTTTGCTGGCTCCGGACAGATTTATAAGGATTTCCATTGCATTTTCTATGGACTTACGATCCAAAGTTCCGAATCCTTCATCAACAAACAACGCATCCATCTGAATACCGCCGATATTGGACGAAACCGTATCCGACAAGCCCAAAGCCAGACTTAAGGATGCTTTGAAACTTTCTCCACCCGACAGATTTCCAACAGGTCTCCTATGTCCGGTATAATTATCAAGAACCTCCAGATCAAGGAACGTATTGCTTTTCTTACCCAGCGAATCTTCTTGCCGGTACAGTTCATATTGGCCTTCACTCATAGGAAGCAGTCGTCTGTTGGCCGCTGCGATTATGCCATCGAATCCTGCGGCCTGGATATATTGCTCCAAGGTGATCTTCCCGTTTCCGGTAGTTCCCTTAACAAGGTTATACAATCTGGTACAGATGGTATTCTCTTTTCGCGCTTTCTCCAGTTCGGATTCCTGAGATGTAATCTTCTCAAGCTTATCCTTATTTCCGTTTAATCGATTCTCGATGGCATTAACAACGCCCCGCTTACTTGCGACAACGCTCTGCCCAGTTTCACATTTTTCCTTAAGCGAATCAATATCAATAAGTTTTCGCCCCTTTGCATCCTTTTCCGCGTCTTCGATCTGCTTTTTATTCGTCGCAACTTCCTGTTTGTATTCTCCGATCTCCTCATCGATCTTGGAAATGTCATTTTCGGATAAAACAAAGTTTAACATTTCACCCATAGAATCAAACTTATTCTTACGGATCGTCTCATCCAGTTTCTTTTTTCTTGCTGTTTCTTCTTGTTCTTCTTTAATGAACGTTTCTTCCATGGTTTTTAAAGAAGCCTGCTCCGATGCAAGTTTCTTATCCGCATCCTTCTTATTCTTATCCGTGCTCTCTATCAGTTCCGTTATCTTTGTTATCTGTTTCTCTGCTTTCCTTCGTTCTGCATCCGCCATTTCCCAATTTTCAAAACTCAGATTGGCAAGGGTTTTGAGAACAGCCTCTTTCTCTGCTTTTGCATTTTCTGTATTATGCTTCTTTTCTGTAAAATCGACATTAGCCTTATTCAGAGCATCTGTTTCTTCTCCCAGCGCTTTTTCGAGATCAGATTCTGCTTTGTTTAATTCCTTGTTATCCTTTTCCAGAGCATTCTGCTCCTTTGTATTCTCCTTAATCTTATCGGCTACGATCTCCTTAGTCTCTTCAATGCCTTTAATAAGTTCCTCAAGTCCGGAATCGTTTTTATCTGTCTCTATAAGCTGATTTTCCAGGCAATCCAGGATATCCACACGAAGCTGTTCTTCATATTGCTCAAGTGCGGTTTTGGCTTTCTCCGCCTCTGTATTGGCATCGACTTTGCCCTTCTGAAGCTCTGCCTCTTTCTCCTTCAGCGTGTTAAACTCTTCCTCAGTAACCGCTTCATTCGGGATCCCGGCCAGTTCAGGATGATGAACCGAACCGCATACCGGGCATTTCTGTCCTTCCTCAAGACCTTCCGCTAATATACCGGCTCTGCAGTTTTCCAGTATTCTTTCTGCTTTTTCACGTTCACTCTTTGCTTCTTCATACTTCATGCGTGCACTTTCAAATTCCTCTTGCCTGGCTTTAAGAGTTGTCTTTTTCTTCTTCCGGATTGACAGTTTCTCATCCATGATCTCTTCAATATCACGATACAGATCTTTCAGTTTCTCACCCTGTACCTTTACTTCTGCCAATCTCTCCGGCGTTCCCTTGAGGTTCTTTTGGATTTCTTTAAGAGTCTTAATTTTATTCTTAAGTATTTCTGCTCTTTCTTTCAGCCCCTTTTCTTCCGCAGCAAATCCCTTGATGGATTCCATTATTTCTTCCATCTCTGCCGCAAGATCATCCCTTTGCTGATACTTTTCTTCCTCTTCGGTTATCTTATCGACCAGCTTCTGTAATTTCTCCGCTTCCGGTTTGCTCTTCCCGGCCTCTTCATAAGCTTTTTCTGCCTCTGCAGCCTTATCAGCCGCTCCTTTTACATCCTCTTTCTTATCCGAGATCTGTTTTTGCATCTCTTGGATCGCATCCGATTTTTCTTTCCATGACAAATAGACCGGATTCACTTCTCTGCTTGCCAGTTTCTGTTTGATCAGAAGCGCTTCCTTTTCATCGATCTCTTTCTTTTTTTCTTCCAGTTCTTTTTCTTTATCCTTCAGATCATCCAGCTTCTTAATGAAACCATTGTTCGTTTCTGCAATTGCAAGTTCCTTCTTACTTCCTTCCAGTTCTTTTTCCGCTTCGTCCAGTGCATTTTGGGCAATCTTCAATCTGCTCTTATCCGATTTGATAAGAGCTTTCATAATCTCTGTAATTTCATCCAGATTCCACGCACTACCAACTCTTTTTGCTCTGATCTGAAGATCCGAAAGCGCTTCTGCAAGTTCATCCTCCGGATCGACTTTGACCTCATCAAAGTGTTGAACAATACTGTGCTCTGTATTTGATTTCAGTTTATAGCTGGCATCCATGCGGTCTTTGAGTTTGTACTCGATGCTGTTGTAACCGCTTGTCTGGAAAATGGTTCTCAGGATTTTCGTTCTCTCATCCGTCTTGGCATTCAGCAAATCCCAGAATTCTCCCTGTGCGATCATTGCGATTTGCTTAAACTGCTTTTCGTCCACATGAAGCAGTTCTCTTACAATACCCAAGTCTTCTTTTGACCCGTCAACATTCCGGATTCCCTCAACCGTAGATCCGTCCGGATAGTAAAAGATCACCTTTTCCTTTTCTTCCGTCACCTTGCCATTACGATTTATGCGCTCATACGAAGGCTCACGATAAATATGGTACATCTTTCCCTGATGTGAAAAATGAAAATCCACAAAACTCTTCACTGAATCTTTTGCATACTCGCTTCTAAGATTCTTTGTATCCCTGTAGGATCCGCTGGTCTTGCCGTACAAAGCATAGCAAATAGCATCAAAGATCGTCGTTTTACCAGCTCCGGTATCTCCGGATATCAGAAACAATCCTTTGTTCTCAAAATTGGTAAAATCTATCGCAGGCATTTCATCTGCATACGGTCCAAACGCACTCATTATCAATTTAATTGGTTTCATGCAACACCCCCGCCTCTCTTGCTACAGTTCTCATGATATCCATTTCTTCATCGCTGATCTCACAACTATACATCTGTCTGTAAAAATCACTGATCAGATCTTCAAAAGACCTATTTTCTGCAATTTTAGAAATGTCAACCTGCTCTATTTCCCTTGTATGAGAATTGTCATAGTCTATTTTTACTGTATATGGATATATCTGTTGAAATATACCCATTGCGTCATTAATAATCTCTTCATCCGTAAGAGTTGCATATATAAAGTCTTCCGGAGCCGTTACATTTGACTTATTTAGCAAATCTTTTATCTTTCCTTTAATATGTCTCATGTTTCTCATCGGTTTGATCGGAACCATTTCGACATCAACTTTGTTCTTTGCATCTACGGTAATCAGAGAAACGGATTTCTCATTATTCACTTCGCTAAGAGAATACTTGAGAGGAGACCCGGAATATCGGACCTCTTTTCGCCCAACCTGTTGTGGTGAATGTATATGTCCTAATGCCACATAATCGAAATCATCAAAGCAATCGTATCCGATTTTTTCAACAAGTCCAACGCTCAGTGTACCAACACTTTCAGATCCTCCGAGTTCCGGCTCTTCACTTTTTCCTACCACAAACTGGTGCGCAACAAGTACATTGCACCTCGAAGTATTTATATTGGCTTTGTCTATTATGGTTCTGACAGCACCATCGTAGGAATCTATCTTTTCATCCGGGAAAAAACGCCTAACCTGTGATGCCTTAACAAAGGGCAATAGATATATATCCGCCTCTTCGCTCCCCTTCTTCAAGGTTTGCTTATAGAGATTTCCATCATATTTTGTTGAAATAAAGATGTGATTCGTTTCGAACAGACTGCTACCATAATTCAGCCGCTCATCCGAATCATGATTGCCGCTTATCATATAAGTATAGACATTTCTTTTTGCAAGACCGCTCAAGAAGAAATCCAGCATTCTTGTCGCGGCTTCGCTGGGGATTGCCTTATCGTACACATCGCCTGCGATCAATACAGCATCCACCGACTTGGTATCTACTATTTCCAACAATTGATTCAGCAGATACTCCTGATCCTCCGTAAGATCAAAATCTCCAAGTGATTTGCCCAGGTGTAAATCTCCCACATGCAATAGTTTCATACAGTGTATCCTCCAAGCATTTTTATTTTGTTCTAAACCAAACAACCCACACCAACAATGTGTGGGTTGTTCCAGTTTATTACGCTACATCATTTCGCGTGCGCTCTCCGGCCATAGCATCTGCCATATTCTG
>CAMJAP010000037.1 GCA_946403625.1 uncultured Lachnospiraceae bacterium | reverse complement strand
GGATCCGAATATATCAGTTTCTGAAGCAGCACGCTTTTCCGGCATTAAAGCCGTTAAATATGGACAAGAGTAGCTTTGATAAGGCAATTAGGGAAGGCTATGGAATGCCCCTTGATGATAATAAAAAAGAAAAAATGATAGCAATTGAGGAACCAGACCTTAAAGAACTGAAGGAATGCATTTTAGAGACTGGATTGGAGATTGAGCAGGAAATGTTGATATAGTGTTATTTTCAAAAATTATGAAATTAGGAAACAGATTGATGGGCTGATTATTTATATCATTCTTGTATATCGGGAACCTCTGTAATAAAATATGTTGTGATGTGTGGTTAGGAGAGTTAGGCTGGATATTAGTATTAGGTGGTGAAGAACTGTGGTGTATCGGATTCCGACTGTGATGCGGATGGAGTGCGTATCCAGACTCAATTCCCAAGATTGTTCGGTAATATGCTTATTCATAAGAGCACAACTATGGAGGAGAAAACTGTGAAAAGAAATTTTGTAATGAAGGTTGGGAGTGTGGTTTTGGCAGCAGTATTATTGAGCGGGTGCGGACAAGATGCGCCGGCGGCACAGACTACCCAGTCGACACAGGAAACAGAAGCAACACAATCGGAAGTAAGTTTGACATCCGATTGGGAGCTGGTGGAGTTTACAGTGAACGGAACAACGAGCAAGGCAGCGGATATGGATGTACAGGAACGGAAAGATGCGCCGGCGTTTCGCTGTGAAGATGGCGAGCATTGTGTCGTAAATATGAGCGGAAAAGACCACAAAGGAACGATCAAGGAAGAGAGCGGGCAGCAGGTGATTCACTTTGATGATACGGAAGTGACAATGACGGCGGAGATCTCCGGCAATACGCTGACGCTGGTCAACGATAAGGGAACCGTGACCATGATATTCCAAACGAAATAAAGCAATTATAAAACATTTAAAAAAACAAAAAAAGTGCTTGCATTTTACTTGGTCATATAGTATTATCATCAAGTACGGCACTTATGGCTCGTTGGTCAAGCGGTTAAGACGCCGCCCTCTCACGGCGGAAACAGCGGTTCGATTCCGCTACGAGCTGCGCTGATGAAGTCTCCAAATGCTTATGAATAGGGCATTTGGAGATTTTCTTTTTGCTCATAAAAAGGTGCAGAAACGGTGCAGAACCCTGAAAATACTTAGTTTGGTGTTAATTAAATGTTTCTCTGTACTGCTCTTTATACTCGTTTCCCATCCTGCTGGCATTGAGATAGTTATCGAGAGTCCTCATATTCTTCCAGCCCCCCATATAAGCAGCAGGTCCGATTCCCATCGTCTGAGCTGCCATAGTGGCACCGGTTGATCGGATCTTATGCGTGGAAAGATACCGAATACCGAGCCGTTTACAAGTTGCCTCGATACGGCTGTTGATGGTCTGTGTCTTCAAAACCTGCCCCCTACTGATGAATACATATTCATCGTGTACCCTTTTAAGTTTCCGGAGAACGCGTTCGGCCCGATCACTCATGGGCGTGACACGGTTCCCCTCATCTTCACCGCTCTTTGTGTACCATCTAAGTCCATCATGTAGAGGATCTGGGATCTCTGACACATTATATTCGTCCACATATTCTTTGTGGATGTAGATTTCCTTCCTTTCGAAGTCAATATCTTCCCACCACAATGCTTTGACTTCTCCCACTCTTGCGATAAGGGTAAAGAACACTACAATGCACAGATCAATGGGGTCGTCGGACTGTTCAAGATAATCACATATACGCTCTCGTTCATCGGAAGTATATACGAGATATGCTCGGCTATTACGGGGTGCGAACCGCAGACCATCTCTCGATACCTTGCGGGAAATGTTATCCGGTGCCATCTCGTTATCATAAGCATAGTCCCACAAGAAGTTCGTCAGGGTTTTCAAGTTTCCGAATGCTTTTTTGGTCATAGCCCGACCTTTGGTAATCTGCCGAAAGTGATTCTTAAGTACCGACGGCGTTACTTCGGAAATCGGAGATTTGGCAATATCATAGTCTTTCAGATACTTATCCCAGTTCGCCTTATAATCTCGGATGGTTCTGGGAGAGAGGTCAGTATTTGCCTCACGAACCTGAATCCATCTCGCATAGATGTCGGTAAGAGTGGTACTCTCTCTTTTCGGTTTGAAATTTTCAAGAAGCCGGTCAATCAGAGCGTCTTCGGTGGACGCGGTTATGCGTTTTTTCAGATCATAGGTCTTCTGGACCGATGTCGGTAAAATCACATAATAGTAGTTCCCCGATTCGCAATGTTTGACAGAAAGGGGTTTTCCCAGGATTTGTTCGATAACTGCTATCTTATTCATTGTGTCATTTAGCAGCATCCCTATTGCATCAGCCATCATAACATTTTCCGCCATAAACTTCTACCTCCAAAGAAAAAGAATTTGGAGATATATGAGAAAGATTTGCAAAAACTGGGGTAGCGATTTTGACTCCAGCAATGATGAGATCAGCCTCGCAGAGCACCCGTTTAGCGCTCTCTGCTAAACAATAGGGTGCTATAGCTAAGAAATCTGGCTGCCTTTTACGGTGTTTTTGTTCGAATTTTTCATATTTTCTTAAAGGAAAATGAGAAGGTCTTTGTACCGATCAAAGCAGAAAAAAATATTATTTTTCATATAGAAAAAGAAAAACATTTTTACGAAGGAGGAAACAGCATTATGATCAAGACGAATGATGAACTGAAGGCCGCATCTGATCGCGAAATTGACGATCTGCTTACCAAGATCGAAGGCAAACCAACAGCCGATTTTCAGAACATCACCGGCTGCGAGTTTGCATACTCCACTCTGTCGAACGAACTGATCCGACGGGGGTATGTGAACTCTTGGCACAAACCGAAGCAGCGGAAGAAGGAGATCACGGTAAAGATGTTGAAGAAGCCGGATCGTTTCAACTTGCCGATGACTCCTGAGTGCAAGAAAGCCTTCGAAGAGTTTGTGAAGACGAATGGTTGGACCTATGTCCACACTACCGCTGCTCTCCAGACCTATATGGAGGCATATAGACGGCGTGAGATCAAAGTGTCCATCGATGTGTAAGGAGGACTCTGATTATGGCAAGTATCGACATTGCAAAAATGGAACCGGCCGCCCTTATGGGCCTGGATGTGCATTTTGAAAACTCTATTCGAATGAGGTCAAAACATAGTAACTTCGAGATTGATACATCTAGGACCGATCAGAACTATTTTCTCGGCTGTACCAGTTGGCGTGATGCTGCAGATCGTATAGGCGATTTCGTCCAGCAGACAGATGAACACCAGCCTCCGAAACGGGTTCGAAAAGATCGAAAGACCTGGCTCTCCATCTATATTCCCTGTCCCAAGGCAATATCCGATCTGGGGCCGGAGGCAGAAAGACGGTTCTTTGAAGAGGTCTATGCTCTTCTGGATATGGAGATCCCTAGTGGTCTGTTTGGCGGCGTCATACATCTGGATGAGCAGCACACCTATAAGGATCACTACGATAAAGAGACAAAAGAATGGATCGATGCGGAAAGTCTGAACCACGGACATTACTGGGCTGCAGCCTATACCCCAGAGAAAGGTATCAACTGTTCCACTCTCTGTAGTCCAGAGTTCTTCAAGCATCTCCAGGACGCTGTGCAAGCTATGGTGATGGAACAGTTTGGCATATCTTATCAGACCGGCGACTATAAGCGTACCAAAGATCAGGCAAGATACAAGAAAACGGTCGAGGAGTTGAAACTCCAAAGCACCCAGTACGAGGTTCAGGCAGCACAGCAGCAGCTAGACAACATAACTGCAAAAATCAGCGAGAAACAGAACGAATTGCAGCAGGTGACCGATTCTACCATCCAGGTAAAAGCAGCCCTCTCCGAAGCAGAAAACACACTATCTGATGTACAAGCAGAGATCAATCAGAAGACCACGGAAAAGAGTTTGCTGGAGAAGGTATCTGACGGAATCATCCGCTTTATGACCGAGGTTTGGGATCGTTTTAGTTCTGCCTATACTAATGCCAGAATGTTCGGCACAGAGGATGAATTACAGATTCTCGGCCCTGCCGAGACTAAGGTAAAGAAAGCTAAAAAGAAGGTCGCCGAGGTTCAGGAAGAGGTCAGAGAAACCGGTACTGCTACCCAGGATCATTTGGATACAATCCAGCGGGCTATCCGAGAGACCGAAGAGGTATCCGAAGAGCTGGAGAAGATAATAGACACCGACGCCGGAGATAAAGATCTGTGAAATATGCGGTGACTTATAGTTAAGACTTCTGAAAAAAGTCAAAACTCGTCGTCCCGTCGTCCCAAAACGATTTTTTAGGTATTTTGCCCGCATAAATACGGAGTTTTTTTCTCGAAAAAATGAGACGACATTGATACGAAAGGCTTCCTTTCTATCTGCATTTCGAAACCGTTGATTTTATTATTTATATATGCGTGCGCGGGGGAGCCTTCGGCTTGTGGCTCCCCCGTCGTCCCGGATCGTCCCGTCGTCCCAAAATCGAGGTATTAGGACGATCTTGGGACGGTGGCGAAGCAGAAAAGATTATTTACAATATTGGATCAGGAGGAATAAGATGATCGTTCTGAAACATATTAAACTATTGGAGATTAACCTCGATCCCTTTTTTAAAGAGACCGAGCTGCAAAACCCGGATGGTCTGCCGATTACCATACCAGCCCGTAGTGTTCTTTGGACGGACCAGGATGATTTGAACGGCTTCCCTATATATGAAAGTGCTTCTCTGGATTATGTCCGTCCGCAAGAGGTCAGCGACGGATATTATGATCTGGTTTCCACGCCTCTTCTGGATGAGCGTAATGCCGCAAAAGAGAGCAAAAAGACACCACCGTCAGAAATCCAGTCCAGAGTGTTCCATATTGTGCTATTCCATCGGGATAAAGTCACTGGCGAGGCATTCCAATATGATTTCGATGAGGAGAAAATCATCGAGAAACTCACATCCTCGCGTGTCAACTACCAATTTGGTATTGCCACTCATTCCTGCGACATATATACAGATAAAGAAGTACAAAAGGAGATCAAAGATCTCACCGCCCGATACCGTTCAACGGGCCAGACAGATGAAGGCGGTCTGGAGGATTATCTCCGTCTTCATCGAAGAATATTTAAAGGTAATCAAAAACCTATTCATACGCATGCTGTGATTCGTAATGAAAAAACGGACGCAAAAGGCGGACATGTAAATATGCGTCTTGCCTCTTTGGCCAAGCGTTTAGGAATTCCGGAATCCTGCATCCAACAGAAGTTCGATAATTCTGCTAGAGGCGGCACAGATGGCTTTATCGATGCCATCCGTTATCTGACTCACGATACGGTCGAAGCTGCCGAAGATGGTAAATACCAGTATCCTGATGATATCCGTACCGTCAATTTCGACTGGAAGACAGAATATGAGACCATATTGCATGAGCGTGAAAAGTACGGAAGCCATAATATGACGCCGGCAAAGAAGATGCAATATGCGGTACTATTCGAAGGGAGAACACTTCAGCAGTGTGAAGACGAAGACCCTGTGCTGTATATGGAAAATATCGACAAACTCAAAAAGCTCCGCTTAGAGTATATTACCCGGCAGGATCCACCCCTCCACCGAGTAAACTTCTATCTTTACGGCAAAGGAGGCGCAGGAAAAGATCTGATGAGCAGAGCTTTAGCTCGTTCTCTCTTTCCGCAGTATAAAAACGACCGTGAGATCTTTTTTGTTGTCGGCGGTGATAAAGTTCCCTTTGACGGCTATGATGGGCAGCCGGTACTTATCTGGTCGGACCGAAGAGCCGCCGGTCTGATTCGCGCGTTGGGTAGTCGCGAGAACTGCTTTAATATATTTGAAACCCATCCGACCAGTCAGAGACAGAATGTGAAATTCGGCAGCGTGAACCTCTGTAACCTGGTCAATATTGTCAACGGTCAGGAACCGTGGTGGACTTTCCTGGATGGAATGTCCGGTAAGTATAAAGACAAAGATGGCGTTGATCACGATGCGGAAGATACAAATCAGTCTTATCGACGCTTTCCATTCATTATTCCGATCCACGACCAGGATTTCGATATGATGGTAAACAAAGGATATATCGATAACGATACCTCTCTCTTTCACGAGTATTACGAATATATGGGGTTTATTGGCAATTTCCAGCAGATGGCAATCCGTTGTGGCGGAGAGAACACATTGTATAAAAATGCATCTGGCAAAGTGTTGAAACCTGTTACCGCTAAGTATGATGAAATCTGCAAAAAGAATGCACAACTGTCTCCCAAAGAAGAAGAGATAAATAAGTGGCTGGAAGAACAAGGATATGGTAAACAGCGCAACAGCGTAAACGGGAATTTGATCGTAACTCAGTCCGATTTTGACTACGATCTATATCAGACATACGAAGATATATGTGATGAAATCTGTTCAGCAACTGGCAGGGATTTTGATCTTGTCTGGAAAGAACAGACCGAAAATGTGTCATTTCGTTATGATCCGGATAAACACGCTTTTCCAGAAGATATCGAACCAGAACGGGAATATGACGATTCTTTCATGAATATCCCGGAGGAAGAGGTTGATGACGAGATTCCATTTAGCAGTTAAGTGATTATTGATGCTTTGGTTAAGTAAACAAACAATGAGTTTGGGTAAAAAGTGGGTGCAGAGAAAAGGTGCAGAACTGGTGCAGAAAGCAATAGGGATGCCTTTTCCTCCTTGATTTTATAGTGTTTTCAGTATTCAAGGTGTGGTTCGATTCCGCTACGAGCTGCGAAAATCCCGAAAGTGAAAACTTTCGGGATTTTTTATTATGTCTTTTCGGAAAAGCGGGCTTATGATACAATTGAATATAGTTCGAAGCGACAAACAGAGCTTATTTTACTGTGAGGAGGACTTGCATATGAAGCGTGTATTTATGATCGTACTGGACAGCACGGGGATCGGTGAGATGCCGGATGCCGCGGCGTTTGGCGATGCAGGGAGCAATACCTTAAAGAGTTGTGCGACCAGTGACAAATTCCGTATGGAAAATACGAAGGATCTGGGACTGTTTAATATCGAAGGCGTAGACTGGTGCGAAGGCGCGGCAGATCCGAAGGGGGCTTATGCACGTATGGCGGAGGCTTCCCAGGGCAAGGATACCACGACAGGGCATTGGGAGATGGCCGGGATCATCTCGAAGAATCCCATGCCGACTTATCCGGACGGCTTCCCGAAGGAAGTGATGGATGAGTTTGAGAAACAGACCGGCCGGGGCTGGCTGGTGAATAAGCCGTATTCCGGAACAACGGTCATCAATGAATACGGAGATGAGCATATAAAAACCGGCAAGCTGATCGTGTATACTTCGGCGGATTCGGTGTTTCAGATTGCGGCGCACGAAGATATCGTTCCGCCCGAGCAATTGTATGAATACTGCCGTATTGCAAGAAAGATCCTGCAGGGAGACCACGCCGTAGGACGCGTGATCGCCAGACCTTTTATTGGCAGCGGCAACGGCAATTATACCCGTACCCCGAGACGGCATGACTTTTCGCTGGAGCCGACCGGCACAACCATTCTGGATCAGGTGATCGAAGCGGGACAGACCGTGCTGGCGGTCGGAAAGATCAAAGACATCTTTGCCGGACGCAGCATTTCGGACTTTGTTTATACGGAGAATAATGGGGAAGGCATCGAGCGCACACTGGAATATATGGACCGCGATTTCGAAGGCCTGTGCTTTACCAATCTGGTGGACTGCGATATGATCTACGGACACCGCAGGGATATTGACGGATATGCGGCGGCATTGGCGTACTTTGACAGCAAACTGCCGGAGATCATAGCGAAATTGCGGGACGATGATATCCTGATCATGACGGCGGACCACGGCTGCGATCCGGGCTATACCAAGACCACGGACCATACCCGTGAATATGTGCCGTTTGTGGCATACGGCAAGAATGTGCCGGCGGGCGATTACGGCACCAGAGAGACCTTTGCCGATATCGGAGCAACGGTGCTGAAGTATCTGGGAATCCCGCAGAAGATCTCGGGAACGGCGATTTTTTAGCAATGTAGTATTTAATACTACATTATATGATAAATTTCTTTACATTCCGTGCGGTGCATGTTAGAATAAGCCGAGTTATGTTGACAAGACATCCAGGAGGAATGATATGTTTAAGATTGTAACAGAAAATACCTGCGACCTTCCTTTGGAGTGGTTGGAGAAAAACGGTGTCGGACTGCTGTACCTGAGCACCATTGTAGGGGAGACCGTATATAACGCAACAAATCCGCTGAACAATAAGGATTTTTATCGCATGCTCAAGGAAGGGGCTAAGCCGTCCACTTCCCAGGTCAATGTGGAGGAAGCAAAAAGCTGGTTTGAAGCACACATCGATCAGGCGGATCAGTTTTTGTATATCGGATTTGCTTCCGGTCTTTCCGGTACGGTAAACAGCGTACAGGTAGCGGTTTCCGAGATCCGGGAGAAGTATCCGGACAAGCAGATCGAGATCGTGGATACCCAGGCAGCATCCGCCAGCGAAGGTCTGTTGGTAGTGCGTGCCGTACAGATGCAGCAGGAAGGTAAGAGCTTTGAAGAAGTCACCGCTTGGGTGAGAGAGTACAGCCCGAGAGCCTGCACGATCTTTACCGTGGACGATCTGATGGATCTGTGGCGCGGCGGCAGAGTAAAGAAGTCCAGCGCGATCGTGGGCAATCTGGCCGGGATCAAGCCGATCCTTTATCTGGATGATAACGGAAAGATTCAGACCGGGGATAAGATCCGCGGACGCAAGAAGGCATTGACCACTCTGGTAGATTATATGGAGACTCTTGCGGAGGAGTTCCGTGCAGAGAACGAGCCGATGATCGTGATCGCGCACGGCGATGTGGAAGAAGATGCGGAGTTCGTCAGAAAAGAAGTGGAAGAACGTTTGGGCTATCATAACTTTATGATCACCAATGCCGGACCGATCATCGGGGCTCATACCGGAGCAAGTATTGTTGTGCTGTCCTTCTTCGGCAAGGATCGACACAGATAAGAATCTGCAAAGATGAATAGATAATAAAGAAAACAATAATTGAGATGTATACACAATAACAAGCAAAGGCGCAATTTGCTCATTAAATGTTGAGCGGAATGCGCTTTTTGTGTGCAAGTTTTACAAAAATAATTATTGTAAACCGTTAGCGGTTGAAAAGGGCATGAAAAAGGAATATAATGTAATGAACTAGGAATACTATGTTTTGGAGGGGAAAAGTTTTGGCTTCACTATCGGAAGAGATCAGCCGCAGACGGACCTTTGCGATCATTTCGCATCCGGATGCCGGTAAGACTACATTGACAGAAAAATTATTGCTGTACGGAGGGGCGATCAATCTGGCCGGATCCGTAAAAGGTAAGGCGACCGCACGACACGCGGTTTCGGACTGGATGGAGATCGAAAAGGAAAGAGGTATTTCGGTTACTTCTTCGGTGCTGCAGTTTGAATACGACGGATTTTGCATCAACATTCTGGATACACCGGGACATCAGGATTTCTCGGAAGATACCTATCGTACCCTGATGGCAGCGGATTCGGCGGTCATGGTGATCGACGCATCCAAGGGTGTTGAGCCGCAGACCAGAAAGCTGTTTAAGGTCTGTGCGATGCGCGGTATCCCCATCTTTACCTTTATCAACAAGATGGACCGTGATGCGCTGGATACCTTTGATCTGCTGGATAATGTCGAAAAGGAACTGGGGATCGATACCTGCCCGGTGAACTGGCCCATCGGTTCCGGTAAGAATTTTAAGGGCGTGTACGATCTGGAAAAGAAAGAACTGGTCGTTTTCTCCGACACCGAAAAGGGTACCAAGGAAGGCACGACGGAGGAGATTTCGGACATCGCGCAGATCCACGATTACATCGGCGCAGAGGCTTCGGAGAAACTAGATGAGGAATTGGAACTGTTAAGCGCCGGAGCGGATTTTGATCTGGATCAGGTGCGTGCCGGCAAGCTGACACCGGTATTCTTCGGATCGGCACTGACCAACTTCGGTGTGGAATATTTCCTGCAGCATTACCTGCATATGGCGATGGCGCCCAGCGGACGTGTTTCGGAAGGCAAGGTGGTGGAACCGGCAGAAAACGGATTTTCCGCATTTGTCTTTAAGATTCAGGCCAATATGAACAAGGCACACCGTGACCGTATCGCGTTTATGCGTATCTGCTCCGGTAAGTTTGACGCACAGATGAACATCAAGCACGTACAGAGCGGACGTACGATGCGTTTGCAGCAGCCGCAGCAGATCATGGCGGATGAGCGAAAGATCTTAAGCGAGGCTTATGCCGGTGATATCATCGGTGTGTTTGATCCGGGTAACTTTTCCATCGGCGATACGGTGTGCGAACCGAAGGAAAATGTGCGATATGAAGGTATCCCGACCTTTGCACCCGAGCATTTTGCCAGAGTGCGACAGGTGGATACGATGAAGCGTAAGCAGTTTGTGAAAGGTGTGGAGCAGATCGCACAGGAAGGCGCGATCCAGATCTTTCAGGAGATCGCTTCCGGTATGGAAGAGATCATCGTCGGTGTTGTCGGCGTGCTGCAGTTTGATGTACTGAAGTATCGCCTGGAAAATGAATACAATGTAGAGATCCGGCTGGAGCCGTTACCGTACGAGCATATCCGTTGGATCGTCAACAAGAACGAAGTGGATGTTAAGAAACTGACCGGTACTTCGGATATGAAGAAAGTACAGGATCTGAAAGGAAATCCGTTGCTTCTGTTTGTCAATGCGTGGAGCGTGGGAATGACAGAGGAGCGTAATCCGGGATTGCAACTGAGTGAATTTGGCAAGGATTGGTAAGTGAGGGGAAGGATCCCCGGGGGTGAAGAATGAAGAAAAAAAGCACACAAGCGAAACTGCTGATTTCATCTTTGCTGGTTATGACATTGCTGTCTTCCTGCGGGAAAAAGGCTGAGGAAACGCCGATACCGCAGGCGCCGCGTATGAACTCCGGAACGATCGATGCGGAAGCGATCGGTCTTTCGGATGGGGATGCTGCGGAAGAAGGTCAGACTTCGGGGAACTATACATTGCCGAGAAAGACCGGTTATGAAGCACCGGTTTCGGTGGAGAATCGCACGATCGTTCGCAGCAGTCGTGTGGATCTGGAAAAGGCACGGATCGATCTGGGGATCACCGAGACATCGATCAAGAATACGATGCGCCAGCAGACGGGAAAATATTTCTTTGATCTGATGGATGAGAATCAGCAGAAACTCTATACGGAGATTCTGATGATCATGCAGGCCCACGGAGAGAATGTTCTGATCTCCTGCAAAGATGCGGATATGCTCAAGACCGTATTCCTGTGCGTGTTCCAGGATCATCCCGAGATCTATTGGATCGACGGTTATGCGTACAGCCGTTACGGCAGCGGTGAAAACTGCTATTTCACATTCAGCGGAAAATATACCTACAGCAAAGCGGATTGCGATGCGTACCAACCGTTGATCGATGCGTATGTTGCCAAGTGCCTGAGCGGGATTCCGGCAGGGGCAACCGCTTATGAAAAAGAAAAATACATTTACGAATATGTGATCCGGAAGACGGATTATGAGTTGACGGCACGGGACAATCAGAATATCCTGTCGGTGTTCCTTTACGGCAAATCGGTATGTCAGGGTTATGCCAAGGCAGTGCAGTATCTGTTAAACAGCGTGGATGTTCCCTGCACGATGGTAGTAGGCAAGGTAAATAACGGGGAAGGGCATGCCTGGAACCTGGTAAATATTGACGGCCTGTATTACTATGTGGATGCGACCTGGGGCGATGCCGGTTATATGAGCAGTACTGTGGACGATGATCTGATCCCGGACGGTGTGAGCTATCAGTTCCTCAATGTGACCACGGAAGAGATGAACCGTACGCATACCCTGGATAATGTGATGCCGATGCCGTACTGTATCGCAACGGATGCAAACTACTATGTGCAGGAAGGCGAGTATCTGATCGGTTACCAGTCTTCCAAACTGCAGGGGATGTTTGATCAGGCGACCAAGGAAGGGGAACGCTTTGTAAGCTTCAAGTGTTCGTCCCAGGCGGTATACAATATGTGCGTACTGAAGCTGCTGGAGAAGCAGGATGTCTTTAATTATCTGCCGTCGGGATCCAAATCGGTGGATTACTTTACGGACGAGGATATGCTGATCATTTCGTTCTGGTATTGAGCCGGCAGCAAGGACTTTTTATGACCGATTGAAAAGCAAAACGGAATGTGTTATACTAGGCTTTGATTGTATTTCCGAATTGCGAAAGGAGAGGTTCCGTAAATATGGAAACGAACAATATTACACTGCGTGCGGATGAGAACAATGTCGGTTCCGTGCAGATCGCAGATGATGTAGTAGCAACAATTGCGGCATTGGCAGCAGCGGAAGTGGAAGGCGTTAGTTCCGTAGTTGGTGACATCACCAACGAAGTAATGAGCAAGGTGCCGGTAAAGAAACTGACCAAAGGCGTTCGCGTGGATCTGTTGGATAATAATGTAACGATCGATCTGTCCATTATGATCGGTTTCGGCTATCCGATCCCGGAAACCAGCCGTCAGGTACAGGAAAAGGTTAAGAACTCGGTAGAAACCATGACCGGGCTTACAGTAAAAGATGTAAATATCCGTGTTGCGTCTGTCAACATGTCGAAGGTAAAGTAACCCATGAGCAGAAGGGCAAACAGAGAAAAAGTATTTCAGCTGTTATTCAGCGCTGATTATTATGCATCGGAAGAGATGGATGAGCAGATCCGTCTCTTCTTTGACGATGAAAGAGACCGTTTCATAGAGAAGAAACTGGAAGAGGCAGAGGAAAAAGGCGTTAAGGGAGCACCGGAGGAACTGATCCTTCCGGCTTCTTTTGCGAAGAACTGCGAAGAAGTGACCAAGCGTGTCAAGAGCATCCTGCCGTTAATTCCGGAATTGGATCGTCAGTTGGATGAAAAGATCGACGGATGGGATACGTCCCGTATCGGTCGTGTGGAGTTGACGGTTCTCAGACTGGCGCTTTACGAGATGCTCTATGATGAAGAGATCTCCCAGGCGGTTGCGATCAACGAAGCGGTAGAGATCGCGAAAAAATACGGACAGGAAAAATCATCTGAGTTTATCAACGGTGTATTGGCGAAGTTCACAGCCTGAAATGAGACAGCGCTATGGCGAAGAACGTTTATTCCGTTTCACAGGTTAATTCTTATATTAAAAATATGTTCGACCAGGACTATATGCTCAGCAGCATACAGATCCGGGGCGAGATCAGTAATCTGAAATACCACAGTTCCGGTCATATTTATTTTTCACTGAAAGATGAAAAGGCAGTCATTGCCTGCGTGATGTTTCGGTCGTCAGCAAGCTCATTAGCTTTCCGGATGAAGGAAGGAATGAGCGTGGTGGCGAGCGGCAGCATCAGTGTGTATCCGGAAGGCGGAAAATACCAGCTCTATGTCAGCCGTGTGGCGCAGGAAGGGCTGGGCAACCTGGCGGAAGCGTTTGAGCGTTTGAAAATGCAGTTGGAGGAAAAGGGATTGTTTGCACCCGAGTACAAACAGCCGATCCCTTTTTACGCCAAAACCATCGGTATTGTAACAGCACCTACCGGAGCGGCGATCCAGGATATCATCAATGTCGCGACCCGAAGAAATCCCTATGTACAATTGATCCTGTATCCGGCAACGGTACAGGGAGAAACGGCGAAAGAAAGCATCGTACGGGGCATCCGTGCTTTGGAGGCTTACGGCGTGGATCTGATGATCGTCGGCCGCGGCGGCGGTTCGCTGGAGGATCTGTGGGCATTCAATGAAGAGATGGTCGCGCAGGCGATCTTTGACTGCAATGTGCCGATCATCAGTGCGGTAGGGCACGAAGTGGATGTGACGATTGCGGATTTTGTGGCGGATCTGCGTGCACCGACGCCGTCGGCGGCCGCGGAACTGGCAGTGCGGGATATCCGGGAGATACAGTCCCAGATGGAAGGCTACGACCGCCGACTGGATTTTGCGATGACGGCAATGTTACAGCGGTATCGTGCGAGGTTGGAAAACGCCGGAGAACGCCTGATGCGTCATTCCCCGAAGGGACAGTTAAATACCATGCGGGAACGGGCGGCACGACTGGAAGATGCCTATATCGGGACGATGAATTACCGGCTGGAACAGGCCAAGCGGCAGACGGAGCGGTATACGGAAAAACTGAGTCAGGCGCCGCAGCAACTGTTACGGGAGAGAAAACTGCAGTACGAGCGGTTGCAGAATCGTCTGATGCCGCTGATGGACCGGAAACTGCAGGAGCGCAAGGCGCAGTTCACCATACTGCTGGAGCGGATGAAAGCCAGATCGCCGCTGGACCGGCTGGGCGGAGGATATGCTTATCTGTCCGATGCGGAGGGCAAGGCGATCAAGAAAACGCAGCAGGTGCATAAGGGCGACCGGTTGAATGTAAGGCTCCGGGACGGACAGATCGTAGCGGAAGCCGTTGAGGTAATCCCGAAAACCGTAGAATAACGGATCAAAAAGCATCTTAAGGAATATATCCCGGGATGCGGTGGAGAAAAGAGATGGCAGAGAAGAAAGAAAAAAACGAGAAAAACGAAAAACAGGAACGCAGTCTGGAAGAGAACTTTGCTTTTCTGGAGGAAACATTGCAGAAACTGGAAAGCAATGACATCCCGCTGGAGACGGCATTCGGACTGTATGAGGAAGGAATGCGGGCATTAAAAGCATGCAATGAGCAGATCGACCGCGTAGAGAAAAAAGTATTATTATTGCAAAGTGATGGGACGACCGATGAGTTTTGATAAGAATATGTTTGCGGAAGAATTAAAGAAAAGAACGGAAGAGGCAGAACAGATCACCCTGCGATTGCTGCCGGCCGAAGGCGGTTATGCGGCAACGGTGATCGATGCGATGCGTTACAGTGTGGGAGCTGGCGGGAAGCGTCTGCGTCCGGTGATGATGTATGCGGCTTACGAATTGTGCGGCGGCAAGGGCGAGAGCGTGGATTATTTTATGGCGGCATTGGAAATGATCCACAACTATTCGCTGGTGCATGATGACCTGCCGGAGATGGATAACGACGAACTGCGACGGGGCGTGCCGACCACGCACATCAAATACGGTGCGGGGATGGCAGTGCTTGCGGGCGACGGTTTGCTGAACTATGCCTACGAAACGGCGATGAAGGCTTTTGTAAAGGCGGAAGGTGCCGAGCGTGAGGGCTGTATCGACGCGCTGGCATTGCTTGCGGGAAAGGCCGGTATCTACGGCATGGTCGGCGGGCAGTGTCTGGATGTGGAAGCAGAGGAAAAAAGCTTAAGTCTTTCCCGGGAACAGATCCTGTATGTGTACGAGAACAAGACGGCGGCGTTGTTGCAGGCGGCATTGGGGTGCGGTGCGGCACTGGCCGGTACTGCGGAAGCAAAGCAGAATCGTGCGGATCTGGAAAAAGCCGGATACGACCTGGGCATCGCTTTCCAGTTGCAGGACGATATCCTGGATATTGAGAGCACAACCGAAGAACTGGGCAAGCCGGTCGGTTCCGATGAGCGTAACGGCAAGAAAACCTATGTTTCCTATCTGGGCATGGATGCGGCCAAGAAAGAACAGGCAAGACTTTCGCAGGAGGCAGCGGCTCTGGTGCGTGCACTGGCAACGGACGGCAGCGAAAAGTCGCAGAATGCGAAAGAGTTTTTGGCACAGCTGATCGAACATTTGGTAGATCGGAAAAAATAAATTTGATTACCGTAATTCCGGTAATGACTGAGGGTGGACGACTATGGCAAATAAAAAAACGGACAGTGAACAGATCATAGCGATGGAAGACGGACCGATTCTGGATCGCATCCAGGGGCCGAATGATATAAAGAAAATCTCGAAAGAGGAGTATCCGCTGCTGGCAGCAGAGATCCGGGAATTTTTGATCAACAGCATCAGTGAGACCGGTGGTCATCTGGCATCCAATCTGGGTGCCGTGGAACTGACCATGGCGCTGCACTTATCCCTGGATCTGCCGAACGACAAGATCGTATGGGATGTGGGGCATCAGTCCTATACGCACAAACTGCTGACCGGACGCCGGGAAGGTTTTCAGAATCTGCGCAAGTACGGCGGCATGAGCGGTTTCCCCAAGCGGAAGGAAAGCGATTGCGATGCCTTTGATACCGGGCATTCTTCCACATCGATCTCGGCCGGACTGGGACTGGTGGAAGCCAGAGAACTGAAGGGGGAGGATCATACCGTTGTATCGGTGATCGGTGACGGATCCTTAACCGGCGGTATGGCGTTTGAGGCTCTCAATAATGCAGCCAAACTGCGGAAGAATTTTATCATCATTCTGAACGATAACAATATGTCCATCTCGGAAAACGTAGGTGGTCTGTCCAATTACTTAAACTCCCTTCGTACGGCAGAGAAATATCTGGATCTGAAGGAAGGGGTTTACCAGTCGCTGATGCGTTCCGGTAACGAAAGCATGGTGCGGACGCTGCGAAAGGCAAAATCCACGGTCAAACAGATGATCGTGCCGGGTATGTTGTTTGAAGATATGGGCCTTACCTATCTGGGGCCGATCGACGGACATGACGTGCACAAGATGATGCGTGCGATCCGTTACGCAAAGCGTGTGAAGAGCGCGGTGATGATCCATGTGCTGACGGAAAAGGGCAAAGGCTACAGCCCGGCGGAAAAGCATCCGTCCCGTTTTCATGGCGCGGAGCCCTTTGATGTTGCAACCGGTATGCCCAAGAAGGTACGCGAAAAAGCCAATTACACCGATGTATTCTCAACGATGATGTGTAAACTGGCCAAAGTCAAACCGGAGATGGTAGCGGTATCGGCCGCGATGATGGAAGGTACGGGGCTGAAGCGTTTTGCCAATATGTATCCGGATCGTTTTTTTGATGTGGGCATTGCGGAAGAGCATGCCGTGACGTTTGCGGCGGGACTGGCAGCCGGCGGTATGCGGCCGGTGGTGGCGATTTATTCGTCCTTCCTGCAGCGTGCGTACGATCAGATCCTGCATGATGTGTGCCTGCAGAATCTGCCGGTGGTATTTGCCATCGACCGTGCCGGCCTGGTAGGTTCGGACGGGGAGACACATCAGGGCATCTTTGACCTGTCCTATCTGTCTTCCATTCCCAATATGACGGTGATGGCACCCAAGAACAAATGGGAACTGGCGGATATGCTGGAATTTGCATTGGAACAGGAAAGCCCGTGTGCGATCCGTTATCCGCGCGGTACGGCCTACGACGGACTGAAGGAATATCGTGATCCCGTGGCGATGGGAAAATGCGAAGTGCTGTTCAAGCGGGACGATGCGGAGATCTGCCTGATCGCGGTAGGCAGTATGGTAAAGACGGCGGAAGAACTGTATGCGAAACTGGAGGCCGAAGGCCATAAATGTATGCTGATCAACGCACGCTTTGTAAAGCCCATCGATCCGTCCATGGCAGAATACGTGCGTGGCAGCAGTCTGGTGGTCACACTGGAAGAAAACGTGATCAGCGGAGGTTTCGGAGAACAATTCCGGGAACTGCTGGATGAGCGCGTGCCGGCGGAAGTACGGCCGAAGCAGCTGAACGTATCCCTGCCGGATGCTTATGTGGAGCACGGTAACGTGGATATTCTCAAAAAAGAAGTGGAACTGGATGCGGAGAGCATCTATTATCGTATACTGGAGGCGCTGAACTGATGGCAAAGACAAAAGAACGGCTGGACGTGCTGCTGGTAAAACTCGGTTATGCGGAATCCAGGGAAAAGGCCAAGGCGTTGATCATGGCCGGAGATGTGTTTGTGAACGGGCAGCGTGAGGACAAAGCCGGAACCGCTTTTGCGGAGGAAGGCTTAAAGATCGAAGTGAAGGGCAATACGCTCCGCTACGTCAGCCGGGGCGGCTTGAAACTGGAAAAAGCATTGCAGGTATTTCCCATCGATCTGACGGAGAAATGTTGCATGGATATCGGTTCGTCTACCGGCGGATTTACGGACTGCATGCTGCAAAACGGCGCGCGGAAGGTCTATGCCATCGATTCCGGAACCAATCAGCTGGCCTGGAAACTGCGCAGCGACGGGCGTGTCGTTTGCATGGAGCAGACCAATTTTCGTTTTGTGACCAAAGAACAGATCCCGGAGGAGATCGATTTTGCATCGGTCGATGTTTCGTTTATCTCACTTTCCAAGATACTTCCGGCAGCTTATCCCCTGTTAAAAACGGATGCGGAGATGGTATGCCTGATCAAACCGCAGTTTGAGGCAGGCCGGGAGCAGGTCGGCAAAAAGGGCGTGGTACGGGATGCCAAGGTACATATTCAGGTGATCCGTGCCGTGATTGAATCGGCAGCGGAGAATCATTTTATGGTGCTGGGACTGGATTATTCTCCGGTACGGGGACCGGAAGGAAATATTGAATATCTGCTGCACATCACAAAAGCAGAATGTGAGCCGGCGCAGGTAGATGTCAACGCATTGGTGGCACAGGCGCATGAGGAGTTGTAAATGAAAAAGTTTTGCATTATTTCCAACAGCATCAAGGATAAAGGGCTGCGTGTGGGACGACGCGTTCAGGAGTGCCTGGAAAAAATGAGAGCGGAAGTAAATGTCTGCGATCTGACGGACGAGGAACTGGATGTCCGCCCGGGAACGGAAGCGCTGCTGGTGATCGGCGGAGACGGATCCCTTTTGTCCGTGGCAAAGCGAACGATGAACCTGCAATTGCCGTTGCTGGGGATCAATCTCGGCGCGATCGGTTATCTGACCGAGGTAGAGGTGGCCGATATTGAAGATGCGATGCCGCGGCTTTTGAATAATGATTTTACCATAGAAGAACGTATGATGCTGGCGGGCCGGTGCGGAGGAAGCGACGGACGTTCCGCGGAAACACTGTATGCATTGAATGATGTGGTCATCTCCCGCAGGGGCGATATCCAGGTGATCGGGTATCGGGTTTATGTCAATAATAAGTTCTTGACGGAGCAGAGGGCGGATGGTATTATAGTGAGCACGCCTACCGGGTCTACCGGTTATAATTTATCTGCGGGCGGTCCCATTGTAAAACCGGATGCGAAGCTGATCCTGTTAACGCCGATCTGTCCCCATACTTTAAATACCAGAAGCATTATCCTTTCGGCAGAAGATGTGGTACAGATCGAACTGCTGCCTACCTACAGCCAGAAAAAAGTGGAAGCCGGTGTGTTTATTGACGGTGCATCGGAAGGGATCCTCGGGCCGGAGGATATCGTGGTGGTATCCGGAACCAATCGTGTCACAAGGATCATCAAGCTCAGCAATGACGGATTTCTGGAAGTTCTGCAGAATAAACTGAAGTGATACAGGATTACCCGCAGGGGCGAATATCGTTTTGGGAGAAGAAAGAAAAAAGAAATGTTAGAAAGTGTAACGGTTAAAAATCTGGCACTGATCCGGGAAGCGGAAATCGAATTCGGCAGAGGGCTGAATATTATGACCGGCGAGACCGGTGCCGGTAAGTCGATCATCATAGGCTCGGTCAATTACGCACTGGGAGCCAAGGCGGATAAGGAAGTGATCCGGGAAGGCGCGGAATATGCGCTGGTGGAACTGGTATTCCATCTGGAGAACGAAGAGACGATCCGCAGAGTGCGTGAGCTGGAATTGCCGGTGGAAGAGGACGGTACGGTGATCATCAGCCGAAAGATCGGAGCAAGTCGCTCGCAGATCAAAGTGTGCGGCGAGACGGTGACCGTAAAACAGGTGCGGGAACTGGCGGCACTACTCATCGATATCCACGGACAGCACGAGCATCAGTCGCTGCTGAAGAGCACCCGGCACAGGGAACTGCTGGATGCGTATGCCGGGGAAAAGATGGATGCGTTGCTTACAAAGATCGCGGAGGCATACCACAGCTATACGGAGGCGGACGAACGACTGAAACGTCTGACCATCGATGATGCAAAACGGCAGAGAGAACTGTCGCTGGCAGAGTATGAAGTATCTGAGATTGAAGCAGCCAATATTGTAGCCGGTGAAGAAGAAGAACTGCAGAAGAAACATCGCCGGATGAAGAATTCCAAGAGTACCTTTGATGCCCTGCAGAAAGTATCCGAGGCATTAAATTCCAATGACGGTGCTTTTGCGCAGTTGGACCGTGCAACCAGGGAACTGCATGCTGCGGCATCCATGGACGATGCACTGGAAGAGACGGCGGAGCAGCTGGATACGGCAGAAGAGATGCTGCATGATATTCAGCGTGCATTGGATGACTATATGGAAGAGGCGGCCTTTGACGAAGAGAGTTTTGCACAGATCGAAGAGCGGCTGGATGTGCTGGACAAACTGTGCATGAAATACGGCGCGACTACCGAGGATGTGCTGAACTATCTGGAAGAACAGAAAAAGAAACTGGAAGAACTGTCGGATCTGGATGCCACACTGGATAAGATCAAAAAGCAGAAGGATGCCGCACAGAAAGCGCTGGATGAGTATTGCGACAAAGCACATGCACTGCGGGAAAAGCAGGCACGGGCGCTGGAAAAAGAGATCGTAAAGCATCTGGAAGATCTGAATTTTCTGAAAGTGAATTTTGAAATACAGATTGAACGGACGGAAGGCTACACTACGCACGGTAACGACAGCGTGGAATTTATGATCTCGCTGAATCCGGGCGAGAAGAAACGGCCGCTTTCCGAGGTGGCCAGCGGTGGTGAGCTGTCCCGAATCATGCTGGCGTTAAAATCCGTCTTTGCGCAGAAGGACGAGATCGAAACCCTGATCTTTGACGAGATCGATACCGGTATCAGCGGAAAGACCGCCTGGAAGGTATCGGAAAAGATGGCGGGCTTAAGCTGTGAGCATCAGCTGATCTGCATCACCCATTTGCCGCAGATCGCCGCTATGGCGGATCACCATTTCCTGATCGAAAAAGGCGAGAACGACGGCAAGACGGAGACGGGCATTCATGCGCTGGAGGATCAGGAACGTGTGAACGAACTGGCACGTATGTTAGGCGGCGACAGCCTAACCGATGCGGTTTTGAACAATGCGAGGGATCTGATCGGACAGGCGGCAGCAGTAAAACAAAGATAATACGCAAAAAGGCTGAAAAAGCAAGCCTTTGGTCACAAGATATCATATAAAATACACAAAAAACACCTAGGCAAGACCCAAAATATAGTATATAATAAATAAAGCAAATTGTGGCCGGGGGTTACGGGAGATTTGCTGCAATTTGTGAATCTGTCAAACTTGGAGGGAAGGTAATGAAGAATATTCTTTTTATCGCATCTGAAGGTGTACCATTCATCAAGACCGGCGGTCTGGCCGATGTGGTCGGATCTCTTCCGAAATGTGTTGACAAAAAGTATTTCGATGTACGCGTGATGCTGCCGAAGTATACTTGTATGTCTCAGGCGGTCAAAGATAAAATGACCTACAAGACACATTTCTATATGGATTTCCATTGGAAAAACGAATATGTGGGTATTCTGGAAGCCGAAGTGGACGGCGTGAAATATTATTTCATTGATAACGAGATGATGTTCGGCGGATTTCGTCCGTACAGCGGCAATGTATACGATGATATTGTAAAGTTTGCGTTTTTCTCCAAAGCGGCACTTTCCGCGATCCCGCTGTTGGATTTTGAGCCGGATCTGCTGCACTGCCATGACTGGCAGACCGGTCTGGTTCCGGTGTATCTGAAAGAGCGCTTTACGAATAATCCGCTGTTTGCCAAGATGAAGACGGTTATGACCATCCACAACCTGAAGTTCCAGGGGCGTTGGGATGTCAAAGAAATGCGGGATATCACCGGACTGGCAGAAGAGTTCTTTACGCCGGACAAACTGGAAAGTTACCGCGATGCCAATCTGTTAAAGGGCGGTCTGGTATATGCGGATGCGATCACAACAGTATCCGATACCTATGCGGAAGAGATCAAGACGGCGTTCTACGGGGAAGGCCTGGACGGTCTGCTCAAAGCCCGCAGTAACGATCTGCGCGGTATTGTCAACGGTATTGATTATGAAGATTATGATCCGTCCAAAGATCCGCTGATCGATTTCCGCTATGATGCAAAGAACTTCCGAAAGGAAAAGATCAAGAACAAACGCGCTTTGCAGAAAGAACTGCAGCTGGACGAAGACGATAAGATGATGATGATCGGTATCGTTTCCCGTCTGACCGACCAGAAGGGCTTTGATCTGATCGCTTATATGATGGATGAGTTGTGCCAGGATGCGGTACAGATCGTTGTTCTCGGTACCGGTGAAGAGCGCTATGAGAATATGTTCAAGCACTTTGACTGGAAATACGGCAATAAGGTATCGGCGAACATTTACTATTCGGAAGAGCTGTCGCACAAGATCTATGCGGCCTGCGATGCGTTTTTGATGCCGTCGCTGTTTGAGCCCTGCGGTCTGTCCCAGCTGATGGCACTGCGCTACGGTACGGTTCCCATTGTTCGTGAGACCGGCGGACTGAAAGATACGGTAGAGCCGTACAATGAGTTTGACAGTACCGGCACCGGATTCTCCTTCCAGAATTATAACGCGCACGAGATGCTTGCAACGATCCGTTATGCGGAAAAAATCTATTATGATAAGAAGCGGGAGTGGAATAAGATGATCGACCGCGGAATGGCAGTGGATTTCTCGTGGCATGTATCGGCCGGCAAATATCAGGATATGTACGACTGGCTGATCGGCGAAAAGGCATAAGACAAGCTTTGAAAGTAATATTTCCAAAGAACTGTGTGGCGACATACAGTTCTTTTTTTGCTTGAGGCAGGAGAAAATGTGAAAACTTTGTGAATTGTCACGTTTTTTTACCGAAATGCCATAAAAGACGATACGAGAAAGCGTATTTATAGTAGAGGATAGGGCGAAGTATGCCGGTAACCGATGATTCAATGTAACGGACGGTTTACATATCTGCTAATCGGCGTTGCTTGTAATTCATCCGGATTTGTGGTATTTTGATATTTGTGAAAATTGTATAATTTTCGCTATATTTAAGATGTACTTTGTAACAGAGAGGCGGAGAAAGATGTTGAAGAAGAGGGAAAGAGGTCCGGTGGTTTCTTCCGGTCGTGTGTATCGGGTGGGAGTGTCATTACTGATGATGCTTTTGATCGCTATCACTTATTTGGCGAATGTTTTACCGGTGCATGCGGGAGACGACGACGAGTTTGATGTGGAAGTGACGGGCAGAGTGACCGACGGCGGCAATACCGCGAATGTGATCGTGACTCTGACGAATAACGGTAAGGATTTCGGCGGCTATGTCCGCGTTACGGTTACGGAAAAGCGGAGCCGCAATGAGTATGAGAATGCTTATGATCATTATATTGCCGTGGCGGAAGATGAAACCGAAACGGTAACCATCAGCTTTCCGGTGATGGAAGGATTGGCACTGGATGAGTGCAATATTGATCTGTATATATTGGATGAAAAGAAGCAGATGATCGATATCAAGAAGCTGTATCATCTTTTTGATGAGGATGCATCTATGCATGTCGGTATTCTCTGCGATAATCCGTCGGAGCTGGATTATCTGACCAACCAGACCTATTCACCGTTTTCCTACAATACTACGGATACCCAGAAATGGGAAAGTGAAGCGCTGATGCCTTCCGAGATTACGGACGGCATTACGTTGGCGTCTACATCCCTGATCGTGATCGACGATTTTGATATTTCTACATTAAAGAAAGAGGAGATCAATGCAATCCAGTCCTGGGTAAAATCCGGCGGTATTTTGGTGATCGGAACCGGTGAATACCTGGATGCGACCTTTGATGCTTTTGATTCGGACTTTATCGAAGCAACCCTGGCGAGCCGTCAGTCGTACGACGATTACAGTTATTATGCGACGAACGGATATATTCCGTTTGCCGATATCAATTTCGGATCCTCCTATACCGCGATCATGTCTCGTGATGTACAGATCAAGAAGGAGGGACGCGGCGGTATCATTCTGGCACAGTTTTCCTTAACGGAACCGGCGCTGGACCGCACCTATTTTTCCAACGATCTGCGTTCGACAACGCTCACATATTTTAATTCGTTCAACGCAAAGAAGTATGTTTTATCCTATTATGAGCTGGAAACCCTGTTCGGCTTAATGCAGGGCCAGGCAGCACTGAATGCCAAATTACTGGGAGCGATCGCCGTGATCTATGTGATCCTGGTGGGACCGGTTCTTTATCTGGTACTGAAGAAGTTTGATAAGCGTGAAAAAATCTGGTATGCGGTACCGATCATGTCGGTGGTGTTTGTGTTTATTGTGTTTTTGGCAAGCCGGGGCTTTTCCGTTCGCAATCGTATGTTTGAAACGATCCGTGTGGCACGCGCTGACGGAAGCGGAATGGAAGCGGACTATATCTTCGGTTTTTCTTCCAGCCAGAAAGCCTGGACCATGTCTTTGAAGGATGATGTGGAGGCGGCAGGGCGGATCGTCAAGACGGATAGTTATGGAGCAAATGCAAACGAAGAATATACCTGTACGGCCACAAGAAGCCCGAAGGGTGTAACGATCCAGTATCGTCCGAAAAGCGTGTTTGAGAGTGCTTATTTCAAGGCATTACAGCCCAATCCGGATGAATATGGCGATATTACATTTGATCTGGAAGTGAAACGATCCGGTATCACCGGTACGATCGACAATGATACCGACTATGATTTTGAGTATGTATTGGTTGCTTGCAACGGTTATTATCAGTTGATCCCAGATGTGGAGAGCGGAGATACCTGTGATCTTTCCGGTTACGGAAGTTCCTATCGCAATATTGAAAATAATCTGGCCGCTGAGGCCAGACGCTTATATGACAAGGAGGATTATCGTTCCGCAAAACTGCAGGCAGCGCTTGCTATGGCAGCGCATGAACTGCAGACGGAAAACACGTTTGTGATCGGTATCACATCGTCCAAGGACAAGATCCTGCAGGGAGTCGGTAACAGTGAGGAATCGTTCCTTTGCATTTATCAGGTTGAGTAGGGGGAAAGAAAAATGCTGTATTTAGGAAATCTGAGTAAGAGTTACGGCAACTTTCTTGCCGTGAATAATCTGTCATTACATGTGCCGAAAGGGGATCTGTTCGGATTTGTCGGACCCAACGGTGCGGGAAAGACGACGACGATCCGTATGTTATGCGGACTGTTAAAGCCGAATTTCGGTACGATCCATATCAACGGTTATGAGTTGCGCAGCCAGTCGGAGGCGGTGCGTCGGTGTATCGGATATGTGCCCGATTTCTTCGGTGTATATGACAACTTGAAAGTAAAAGAATACATGGAGTTTTACGGTTCCATTTACGGGATCAGTGACAGCACGATCCGTAAGATGACGGGAGACCTGCTGGAACTGGTAAACCTGTCGGATAAGCAGGAAGTGTATGTAGATACGCTCTCCCGTGGTATGAAACAGAGACTTTGTGTGGCAAGAGCTTTGTTACACAACCCGGAACTGCTGGTGTTGGACGAGCCGTCTTCCGGTCTGGATCCCAGAGCACGTGTGGAAATGAAGGAATTGCTGATGAACCTGAACTCCATGGGAAAGACCATCGTGATCAGTTCTCATATTCTTGCGGATATCGCAGAGATGTGCAACAGCGTCGGGATCATGAACCGCGGACGCCTGGTGACGGCCGGCAAGATGGAAGACATTCTCGGATTGGGACGCAATGAGCATCATCTGATCATTCAGATCCGCAGCGATATGGATAAGGCCGTACAGCATATTCGCGAATTGCCGGATATTACCGTGGCTTCCGTAAGAGAAAATGAGATCATGATCAATTTTGCGGGCACGGACGAAGATGTGAACCGTATTATGATCAGTCTGATGCAGCAGGGCGTTATGGTAGGCGGTTATCACAGAGAAGAATCCAATCTGGAAACCCTGTTTATGCAGCTGACCGGAGAGCAGCCGCCGAACCTCCAGAATAATATGGCGCCGCAGAATGCGCCGAACGGTATGCCGATGCAGAATATGGGTATGCAATCCGCGGGCATGGGCAATAATACGATGCAGGGAGGTGCGGGATGGAACGCATGACAAATATCCGGGGCAACTCCCCGATCGTAAAAGAAAAAATGAACATCAAACTCAATCCGATCATGAAAAAGGACCTGCGGGTTCTTTCCAGAAGTATGAAGATCGCCTGGGGCTTGTTTATTTATGAAGCGGTATTGCTGATCGTATTCCTCTTTGCCATCTGGGTCATCTTTGAGGAAATGGGCGGATACGGTTATTCTTCGGATTATCAGGCATTTATTTCCCTGTTCCCGCTGATCTCTGCAATCGAGTTTTTCATCATTGCACTGTTGATGCCGATCCTGACCGCTACGGCTGTCTCCGGCGAAAAGGAACGCCAGACATTTGATATCCTGCTGACCACGGTAATGACTCCGAGAGCAATCATTCGCGGAAAAGTGGCATCGGCGGTGATCCGTGTGATGGTATTTATGATCGCCAGTATCCCGCTGATGGCGTTATCGTTTACATTGGGCGGTTTGAGCTGGGTTAACCTGTTCATCACGATGATCGCATTTTTGATCTTTGCGATCCTGACCGGATCCTTTGGTATTTTTGCATCCACACTGACGCAAAAGTCGATCACGGCGATCATACTGACCTATGTTTTCTATTTTGTATTTGCGAATCTGACCTTTGTTCCGACGCTGATCATTTCCGTGGCACATGCGTTGAGCGGCAGTTCTGCGGCAACATCCATTTTGATGATGTTCAATCCCGTCGCAGCCATTATTCAGATGTTTATGCTGATGTTGGGGGCGGATGATCTGTTCGGAACCAGTTCTTACAGCTTTATCAAAGGCTGGGTATGGGTAGCATTGTCCGGAGTAGCGATGATCGGTTTTTCCGTTCTGTTCCAGGAACTGGCGGCACGGCGTATCGACCCGTTGCTTGGATATGTAAAGGATAAGAAGAAAAACCAGCAGAAGGGCGTTTCGATCCGTGTGCAAACACCGGCACAGCCGCAGGTTCCGGCAGGCTGGGTACCGGGACAGGATAACGATGCGACTGTCTCAAACGCGCAAACAGCGCAGCAGCCGATCGCAGCAGAGCAGAACAGCATAGCGCCGATGCAGCAGTCGATCGCACCGGAGCAGAGCAGTATCGCACCGACACAGCAGCCGATCGCACCGGAGCAGAGCAGTATCGCACCGACACAGCAGCCCATCGCACCGGAGCAGAGCAGCATCGCACCGACACAGCAGCCGATCGCGCCGGAACAGCGCAGCATCGCTCCGACACAGCAGCCAATCGCGCCGGAACAGAGCAGCATAACATCGATTTCGCAGGCAACGCAGCCGGCAGCTCAGGAGAGCATTCCGGAGGCACCAACCAATGCAGGAGAGCAAAATAATGGATGAAAAAGCGTATCTTTTACGATGGATCAAAAAGGTACAAAAGCGGATCAACACAGGGATCCTGTTAAGACGCAGTCTGGAAGGACTGTGCATCGGATTGCTGGTAGGAACGCTGGTGGAACTGTATGCATATCTGAAACCGTTCTACTACGCGCATATCTGTTCGATCCTTGCGGTGGTACTGGGACTCCTTGTGGGTATCGTGATCGGTTTCCTGAAACGGAAGGATATGCACGCTGCCGCAGGCCGGATCGACGGTTTTGGACTCAAAGAACGTGTGGCAACCGCTTACGAAGCGCTGGAGTCGGAAGACCGTGTTTCCCAGTTGCAGCGCAGTGACGCGGTACGTGGACTTTCGAGTGTGGAATCCGATATCCGCATTCCGTTATCCATCGGATGGTATCGTCTGGTGATGCCGCTTCTTTTGCTGGGGCTTATGGTAGTATTCTTTATGCTGCCGAGCGAAGCGAGAGTTCTGGCAAAAGAAAAGCATGATGTAGATAAGATGATCCACGAAAAGGAAGAAGAGATTGAGGAGTCGATCCAGACCATCGAGGAGATCGATCAGGAAGGGCTGACCGATCACGAGAAGGAGCAGTTACAGGAAATGATCGATTCGCTGCAGTCTTCCTATAACGAGATGCAGCAGGCAGAAAGTATGCAGGATTTTGAGCGGGCAAACCAGAAACTGGATTACCGCTATGAACAGATCGCGGAAGCTTTGAATCAGATGGCGCAGAATGTGGAGCAGAGAGAAGCGTCGGATCCGAATAATTCGGCAACGGCAACCCCGACACCGACCCCGACTCCGACACCGCCGGGGCCCCAGGGACAGGGCGGAGAAGACGGAGATCCGCAGGACGGTCAGGACGGCGGACAGAGTTCCGGTGGTCAGGGAAACCAGGGCGGCCAGGGTAGTCCTTCCGGCCAAAGCGCGACCAGCCAGCAGTTACAGCAGGCAGCGCAGCAGATGAACGGACATATCAGTACCGGAAGCAATAATCAGGGTATGAATCAGCAGGGCAACCAGCAGGGTGGCCAACAAGGAGGTCAGCAGGGCGGCCAGCAGGATGGTCAGCAAGGCGGCCAGCAGGGTGGTCAGCAGGGCGGCCAGCAGGGTGGTCAGCAAGGAGGCCAGCAGGGTGGTCAGCAAGGAGGCCAGCAGGGTGGCCAGCAAGGCGGTCAGACCGGAGGCCAGGATGGCGGTCAGGACGGCGGTCAGGACGGTGGTCAGGATGGCGGACAGGCCGGTGGCCAGGGCGGCGACGGCGGTCAGAATCCGGGCACCCAGGGCGGTGGTACCGGTGGTAGCGGCGACGGTCAGGATCCGGGCACCCAGGGTGGCGGCACCGGTGGTCAGGACGGCGGTCAGGACGGTGGTCAGACCGGAGGCCAGGCCGG
>CAMJAP010000036.1 GCA_946403625.1 uncultured Lachnospiraceae bacterium | reverse complement strand
GAAGATGTAGTGGATAAATACCAATACCAATACGAACAGATCAAGAGCGGGTACATTCCGGATGTAGCATATTCCGAAGGCGGAAGAGAATACGGAATGACATATTACAAGATCCTTGCGGAAAAGATCAGTATGGCTCTTATGATCATTGACCTGCTCTGCATTATTTTTTCTCTGACAACCATAAGCGAGATCCGTGACAGGGCTTCGGGAGCTTACGACTATGAACATGTAGCGCACTGCTTTGCGATGCTTTTTTTGGGTTGCGGGATCGCTGTGTTTTTTACTGCCCATGTTTTTGCAAGATTTCGCCGGGGCAGCTGGGTTTTTTATAATTTTGTTCTTGCGGTCAATGCGATTGTGATGATCATTGTGCATCACACGATATACCGGATGCCGAAGTACAATTATTTTCCGTATCAGAGAATTCTGAAAATCATAACGGCAGGCAGCATCAGCAATATGGACGCAGAGTACCTGTTTGCGTTTATTGTCAATTATATGATCAATCTGATCGGCATTTATCTGCTTGTGACCATCATTCCTAATATGATCTACTGCAATAACCGAATCTTTTTATATCATCCAAACAAACGTTCTTAATAGTGTTTTTCCGCAAAGCGGCAGTTGCAGAGCGATTTTTGTTGACTGCAGTCTGCGAGTGGAATATACTTTAATTAAGTAAAATCTGATCCGACAGGGATTAGGGAGTTGTATCGATGATATGTTCGGGACCAGAAGAAATCCGTTCTGAAATAAATAAATCCGATATTGATTCTATTTGGAAGACACCGGGAGCGGTGCCGTCTTTTGTCATGCCCGTAATTAAGAAAAACAGCGCGGTTGCCGGAGCATTCAGTGTGGGTATTCCGGAAGGATTTGCGGCGCGGATGGACGAAAACCCGGACAGTGACGGGGATCTGATGATCGTTCTGCCGGATCCGGAGTCGGAAGAGACACAGCAGGCAGCGTTAAGGATCCGTGTACGCAAGCCGTATTATACGGGGATCAGCGCCAAACAATGGAAGCAGATTGATGAGGTAAAAGAGGCGGTTAACGAGGTCGTCGGTGCAGGCAGCAAAATCGAATTTGTAAAAGAAACCAAGAAGCTGCTGGTTGCATACCAAAAAGGCAGTGAAGCGGATGCCGGTGAGGAACGGTATTGGGTGAGTTATACGGTTTTTGCGGTATCCGGGAGTATCTTGTATCGCTGTGATCTGATCTTCTGTTCGCAAAAGACCACGATCCGAAATTATACGCAGGCTGTTGAAAAGTTTTGTTCAAAACTGAGCATAGACCAGGCCGGATTAAAAGAACTGGAAAGCCGGATCATCAGGGAGTCCCTGGGCGAAATGGGGACGGATAACGGAAAGATCCGCGGGCTTTCGGTTGCCGGGCTTTATTCGGCGGGGATCGTCTTTAATCACGAGAATGAGATCGTATATGACGGGAAGCATACCCTGGTCAGCGATCTGCAATTCAATACGGCTGCAGAAAATGCAGATCCGTATATTTTTCACAATCCTTCAGCACTGAAAAGCGAAATATTAAACCTGCTTGCATATGTGGATGCAAACCGGTTTTTATCGGTTGCGCGAACCAAGACGCATCCGAATATTATGGAAGCCGTATTTGATCACCCGGTTACGGGAGCGGCTTTTTTTACATTCTGCGGAAGACATCTGTTACGGATCGCACAGGTGAGCGAGGATCGGTATTTGGTTGAAATCGACCGAAACCTGCAGCGCGGTATTCCGGATGCTTTTCAATATGTGGGCGAATTTATCCGCACGCTCCGGGCATACAATGAGATCGTTTCGGATTTTGAAATCGCTTTATCGGCAACGGAATATCCGGAGGCGCAGTGCGATGCGATTACGACTCCGGTAAAAGGCGCGGTCACGGATGATGCAAAGACCGTGACGGTAACGGGATGTGAGGACTTCAAGAAACGCGTTGTTTTAGAGGAGAAAGAAATACTGCCGGATACTCTTCCGGTATCTGTTTTGGAAGAAGAGGATGAAGTAGCGCAAAGCGTTTCCGCGGAGGAGAGTGAAATACTACCGGATGCATTGCCGGAAGAAGCAGAAATACAGCCGGCTATTTCGGAAGAAGATAATGAACTGCTGCAAAGCGTTTCGGAGGAAGAAAGCGAAGTACTGCCGGATGCTTTGTTGGAAACAGCAGAGATACCGGAGAGTATTCCGGAAGAGGAGAATGAACTGTCGCAAAGCGTTTCGGAGGAAGAAAGTGAAACACTGCCGGATGCTTTGTTGGAAACAGCAGAGATACAGGAGAGTGAAGAATCAACCGAGATTCCGGAAGAAATCACGGAAGCCATCGTTCCGGCGCGTGATATAGAAAAGGAACTGGCTGCGGCCGAGGATGCCCTGATCGAGCAAAAACAAAAGAAGGAACTTGCGGAGCAGCGACTGGAAGAGGCAGAAAAGGCATATTCCAAACTGCTGTCGGAAAAGCTGATCGAAAAAGAATCGATGAAACTCTGCATTCAGAGTATCAAAACAGAGATTGAGAATAAGAATGTATTGATGGCGGATCTGGATCGACAGATCAAAGCATTGTGTGACAAAAAAGACGAATACAAAAAGAAGATCGAAAGTGTAAAGGCAGACAACAGGGAACAGAGAAAAGCCAAGGCTGCGGAACGCAAAGCAATTGAAGACCGGATTGATTATATCCGAAAAGAGATCTCCGGAATTCTGGAAGAAAAGTACGATAAAAAAACAAAGTTGGAAAGTGCCTTTTTGTTTAAGCGTAAGAAACAGCAGGAATATGATGATGTAAAAAAGAGGCTGAAAGAGAAAGAAAATGAAATTTCCGACTGCAATGCAGAGATAGAGCAAGTGGAAGAACAGGTGGAAGAGATCAAACGAAACACCGAAAAAGAGATCGACAAGATCAAGGGAGAAATGTCTGCTTTAGAGGAGCGGAAAAAAGAATTGCGTAATGCCATAGCGGATGCACAGGAAGCGATTAAAAATTACAAAGAAGAAGAAAATACGCTGGAAGAACGAAGAAGACATTATAAGCCGGATATGTCAGGTGCAGAGGCGGTGATCGCCGAATGCAAACAGGAACTTGCAATCTGTGAAGAAGAGGTGAAAAAAGCGGAGGAAAGAAAAAAACAGATCCAACAGGAATTCGATGGCAGCCTCTTTGCGTGAACGATCTGTAAAGAAAAGAACGGAGAGGATATATGAAAGAAAGAACATATAAGAATTATCTGGAACCATACGGAGTATCGGAATCGGATGCGAGGAAACGCTGTGAAGAGATCTTTGCAACGATCTTTCATGGGAAAGAGGAGGAGCGTTTCTTCCATTGCGTCGGCGAAGATATGGGCTATATGGAGGATACCGGGAATCATGATGCCAGAACGGAAGGTATGAGTTATGGCATGATGATGAGCGTGCAGATGAATCGGAAAGAGGAATTCGATCGTCTGTGGAAATGGTCCAAAACCTATATGTATCACGAGAGCGGAGTACAGGAGGGATATTTTGCCTGGTCCTGTGCGCCGGACGGAAAAAGAAATGCGCAGGGAGCGGCACCGGACGGCGAGGAATATTATGCTATGGCGCTGATCTTTGCCGGAAACCGCTGGGGCTGTGGAGAAGGCATTTTTGATTATCATGCGGAAGCCCGAAAACTGCTGCATTATATGTTGCACAAAGGCACCGGTGATCTGCCGGGACAGCCGATGTTTGATCCGGAGAATCATTATATCAAATTTGTTGCGGAACTTTCGTTTACCGATCCTTCCTATCATCTGCCGCATTTTTACGAACTGTATGCAAAATATGCATATGATGAGGATAAGGGGTTTTTTGAAGAAGCAGCAAAAGCCAGTCGTGAATATTGGAAAAAGTGTTGTCATCCGGTGACCGGACTGAATCCGGAATACGGAAATTATGACGGAACACCGCATACCAATCCGAAGCATCAGTTTGGGGGCAGGCATGACTGGTATTACAGTGACGCCTATCGCACGATGATCAACATTGCTTTGGATACGATCTGGAATACGGAGACGGAATGGGCCAAACAACAGGCCGGCCGCGTGATGGATTTCTTTAATGCGAAACTGGCGGATGAAAGCTGGCAGTACGCCTATACCGTGGATGGTACGAAACAGGAACAAAAAGTATTGCACCCGGTAGCGGTGATCGCCTCAAATGCAGCAGTAGCGGTATTGGCGCCGGAAAAAGCAGAAGCCTGGGTAAAACTTTTCCTGGAGCGGGGACTGCGCGACGGTGATCGCAGATATTATGACAATTGCTTATATTTCTTTGTATATCTTCTGTTGAGCGGAAATTACAGGATCTGGTGATACTGTATAACGGAAAAAGAGGACGAAAGATTTGAGACCCAAAAAAGATGTAAAACTGAAAAATGTGGCAGACGCACTGGGGATTTCTGTTGTCAGCGTATCCAATGCGCTCGGAGGAAAGCGCGGTGTGAGCGAAGCACTTCGGGAAAGAGTGTTTGAGTGCGCAAAACAGATGGGGCTGGATGTCAGCATCTATGGGAAAGGCGAAGAAAAGAAGAAGGAGCGGACGCTGTTGCCGGAGTCTGCTACCATCGGTGTTGTGGTATCGGAACGGTATATTTCGATCGGAACTTCGTTTTATTGGGAAATGTATCAGAAGACTGCATGCGAAGCTGCCAAAAAAGGTGCTATCACGATGTTGGAAATTGCGGATGATGATAACGAAATGTATTCGCCGCAGATGATCGCGAGAAAAGAAGTGGATGGTCTGATCGTGATCGGACCGATGCGTGAAGTATTTCTGAAACGTTTGTTGAAAGAGGCGACGTGCCCGGTCGTATTTATGGATCAGCAGATCAGTGACTGCAGATATTCTTCGGTTCTTTCCGGTAACTATTACGGCATGTATCGTTCAACCAGAGAACTGGTGAAGGCGGGGCATAAAGAGATCGGCTTCATCGGCGCGCTGGAAGATTCCAGAAATATTATAGACCGTTATTACGGATATAAGAAATGCATGCGTGAAAGCGGACTGAAGATTAACCGGCAATGGCTTATCTCTGACGGAACCGCGGGCAAAACGAGAAGCGAGATTGTCTTGCCGGAGGAACTGCCGACGGCGTTCGCCTGCTGCGGAGATTTTTCGGCCGGACTTTTATATGATAAGTTGAAAGAACGCGGATTGAGAGTTCCTGAAGACATATCGTTGGCAAGTTATGATGATTATCTGCAGGATCATGAACTGAGCGGAAAACTGACAAGTTATCACGTAGATATTGAACATATGGCAAAATGTGCGATCAAACTGGTATTGCGGGAAATGGTGGATCCGTCGGCGGCAGGCGTGATCTATGAGGTGGATTCCTATGTGGTATGCAGATCGTCCATTGCCAAACCGAGGAGATAATCAAGTTGTAATCTGTTGTCCGCTGTTTTTTCGGAAATGTCCGGGCGTCAGACCGGTATTCTTTTTAAAAATCCTGATAAAGTTATTGATATCGTAAAACCCGGTGCGGTTGCAGATTTCTTGAATATTTAAGGGGGTCTCCAACAGCATCTTTTTTGCATGTTCGATGCGCGTATTGTTCAGATCCAGCATGGGAGAGATTCCGAAAGTATCCCGGTATTCCCTGCACAAACGGTAATGGCTGATGCCGAAGCGGTCCTCAAAATTTTGTAATGTATGCGGTTCATTAAAATGCTGGTGTATGATATTGCGCATCGCATCCAGATATCCGGGAATCATTGTTTCGGATGGGGCCGGAGCAGTATTTTGAGAAAGCGAAGATTTGGCATAGCTTGTCAAAAGTGTTGTAAGAATAAGATGCATATCCAGTGCCTGTTCCGGAGTGAGCAGCAGCGGAAAACGGAGCAGACGGTTGAGCGTATACGGGGAATGCAGTTTGAGTGCGGGATGCAGCGGAGCGGTATGTTTTAAATACGGCAGGAAAGATGTAATATCTCCGCTGATAAAAAAATAACGAAAACTGCCCGGAAGCATAACGGATTTGAGGAAGAAAGGTTCCGATGCGGGAAGCGCAAAAAAATGACCGGCAGGAATAAAGGTGCTTCCTGCGGCGTGTTCAATGAAGAGAGCACCTTCGATACAATAAGTAATGAACAGGAACGGAAGCGAAGAAAAGGAAGCTTCCAAAGGGGAGGACAGCAGGATCTCGCCTCCGCTGACCGGATGCAGGAAGGAAGACGATGCAGGATCTTCCAAACTATACTTTTTTTGAAAGAACTCCGTCGTTTCGTATTTCGAGTCAGAAATCACTCTGACCGTACAATTCTTGATTATCGTTGAAAACTCACAATTATCCATAATGATTAAATTAACCAACGCGAAAGAATGGCGGTAATGGTCTGCAAAGTGCTACAATTGCTGCTGTTTGGCTATGCACATTGTTATCATACAACAAAAGATGATAAAACGCAAGATGATATGATTGCTTATTTTAATTTCGTGAAATATACTTAAATACAGATTAATAATACAGCGCGGCAGAACTTAAATTAAGGCTTAAAATATGGGTGAATATTAAGGAAAGCCGGGGATATGCAAAATTCCAACAGAATAAGGAGGGGGCTATGAAGTATCAGATCTTAAATTCCGCACCGGTGCCGAATATGCCATGGCAGGACGCGCCGGCGCAAAAAACGGATATTCCCGTTTGGCGGTATGAAAACAATCCGATCATCGATCGCAATCCGGTAAAGGGAGTTGCACGTATTTTTAACAGCGCTGTGGTGCCGCATGAAGGCGCGTTTGTGGGTGTATTCCGCGCGGAACGAAAAGACGGGATCCCGTTCGTATATTTCGGACGGAGCAATGACGGAATTTCATGGGAATTTGATGAAGACAGAATTCCGTTTAAGGATGATGCCGGCAACGATTTTATGCCGAACTACGCATATGATCCGAGACTGGTAAAAGTCGACGGAACATTTTATGCGATCTGGTGCCAGGATGCATATGGTGCATCCATCGGAATGGCAAAAACCGATGACTTGAAAACATGGACGCGTTTGGAAAATCCGTTTCTTCCGTTCAATCGTAATGCGGTGCTCTTTCCGCGCAAAGTGAACGGGAAATATCTTCTGCTGTCACGGCCGTCGGACAGCGGTCACACACCTTTCGGTGACATTTTTATTTCGGAAAGTAAAGATATGGAATATTGGGGACATCATCGTCATGTGATGGGGGCGTCCGAAAAATGGTGGGAGTCCGTCAAGATCGGAGCAGGCGCTGCACCGATCGAAACATCGGAAGGATGGCTGTTATTCTATCACGGTGTCACCGGAACCTGTAACGGATTTGTTTATTCCATCGGCGGTGCGATCCTGGATGCGGAAGAACCTTCCAAAGTGAAATACAGATGCAGTACATTCCTGCTCACGCCGGAGAAGTGGTACGAGGAAAGAGGTTTTGTACCGAATGTCTGCTTCCCGTGTGCAACGATCCATGACAGCGAAACCGGCAGGATCGCAATCTATTACGGATGTGCGGACAGTTATGTGTCTCTGGCATTCACCACCGTAGATCAGATCGTGGATTATATCAAAGAACATTCCGTTGTTCGTGTGACGGACAGCGAAAAAGGAAAAAGATAAACAGAAAAAACAGGAGGGACGAGAGTAATGAAAAAAAGAATTGCAGCAATGGTGATGGCAACCGTTATGGCATTTTCGGTTGCAGGATGCAGCGGTGAGACCGCACCGGCCGGCGGCGTGCAAAATGTGGACGCGGGAACGGGCGATGGCCAGAGCACAACAGGAAGCGGCGACACAGCATCAGCCGGCGGTTATGGTGCGATCAAACTCGGAGAGACCGGTACGGATATTACCACGACGATCAAGTTTATCCATCACAAAACCGATCGTGAGCAGGACGGAACCATTGCGGGATACATTGCGGAGTTTAACAAGATGTATCCGAACATCACGGTAGAAACCGAAGGTATCACCGATTATGCGGAGGATTCGCTGCTTCGTCTGCAGGGCGGAAACTGGGGCGATATTATGTTTATACCTGCGATCGACCGAGCAGAGCTTCCGAACTATTTTGAGCCGTGGGGCAGTGTGGAAGAGATGGACAATTACATCAATTTCGCGGGTGAGTATGCAACCGGCGGTATGACCTACGGTATCGGTTATATGGCAAATGCACAGGGATTGCTTTACAACAAGAAGGTGTTTGCAGATGCGGGCGTGACCAATATTCCGAAGACTCCGGACGAGTTCATCGCAGCGCTGCAAAAGATCAAGGATAATACCGATGCGATTCCTCTGTATACCAACTTTGCGGCCGGCTGGACCATGGGCGGCGGCTGGGATGCATATCTGGGTGCGATCACAACCGGCGATCCGACCTGGATCAACCAGAAATTTGTGCATACCGCAGAACCGTTCAAGGACAATGGTGACGGTACCGGCGCATATGCACTGTATAAGATCCTGTACGATGCAACGGCACAGGGCCTGATCGAGGATGACTACACCACGACCGATTGGGAATCCTGCAAGGGAAGGATCAACAATGGCGAGATCGGATGTCTGGTACTGGGCTCCTGGGCGATCGTTCAGATGAAGGATGCAGGACCGAACCCGGATGATATCGCGTATATGCCGTTCCCGATCACCGTAAACGGCAAGCAGTATGCAACAGCCGGCCCGGATTACTCTTATGCAGTCAACAAGAATTCCGATGCCGATCACAAACTGGCTGCACAGATCTTTGTAAAGTGGATGGTGGAAGAATCCGGATGGTGTGATTTCGAAGGCGGATATCCGGTATCCAAGACAGCGCCTACTTCCTTCGCATTTGACGGTGTTGAGATCGTAACCAACGATCCGGCCCTGGAAGGAGAAGAAGATTTCCTGAATGAAATGAATTCGGAATCCGAGCTGAACTTTAATGCCGGCGGTGATTCCAGAGTGCAGGATATCGTAGTGCAGGCATTCAACGGAACCAAGACCTACGATGAGATCATGCAGGAATGGACAGAAAAATGGAATGATGCTCAGGAAGAACTGGAGATCGACGTACTGTATTAAGAAAAAGATAGTTTCCCAGAACGTAAGACCGGAGAGGATATCTCCGGTCTTCATGGGAAAAGGGATGTTTTAAAGAAAAAACAAATCGACATCCCAAAGGAGGATTTATGGCAGACATTAGCAAAGCAAAGAAAGCGGATGCAGGCGAATTTTGGGATTGGTTTACTTCCCGGAAAGTACAGAGGATATTTATCACGATCTGTTTCATGCTCATTCCGCTGGTGTTGCTTTTTACATTTACTTATTTACCGTTTGCAAAGATGGTAGGATTCAGCTTCTATAAAATGAAATATATCGGCGAGAGAAAATTCGTGGGACTGAAGAATTATATCAAGGTATTCACGGAGCCGGAATATTTCAGCACTCTGAAACTGAGCGTGTTCTATATGGTCGGATCGCTGGTACAGTTGGTGATCTCTCTATACCTTGCGACGGTGTTGAGTTTCAAACTTAAGGGCGGAAATGTTTTTAAAGGTTTTATGTTTTTTCCGTATCTGATCAACGGTATCGCGGTAGGTTTTATCTTTAAGTTTTTCTTTACCCGCGGTTTTGTCCTGGATTCGGTACTGACCGCCTGTGGATTTCAGTTGGACAATCTGCCGTACTGGCTCAGAGATATCAAAGTAAATAACTGGTCCCTGGTCGGTACATCCGTATGGCGTTACTTCGGCCAGAACATGGTTTTGTTTATCGGTGCGATCGTTTCAGTAGACGGCGAGTTGTATGAAGCGGCGATGTTGGACGGCTGTAATCGTTTCCAGCAATTTATGTATATTATTTTGCCGAACATCCGGACGGTATTGATCCTGAATGTCATTCTTTCCATTACCGGATCCTTAAGCGCATTTGAACCACCTTATGTAATCACAAGTGGCGCAAACGGAACGGCTACCTATTTTGTAAAGATGCACGAAGTGGCGCATACTTCACAAAAAGTAGGACAAGCTTCGGCGATGGCAGTGGTATTGCTGCTGATCATCTTCCTGGCAACATTCCTGCAGAAATTTGCATTCAAGTATTTTGTATTTCGACGTGCGGAGGATTGGGATAAATGATGAAAGTAGAAGTAGAAGAAAAAAAGGCAAGTGTATCACCGAAATTTCGAAAGAGATTACTACTGGGACTGACCTATCTGTCGCTGGCATTCTTCGCATTTGTCGCAGTTCTGCCTCTGGTATCGGTATTGATCACTTCGCTCAAAACCAACGAAGAGTATGCGACGACAAATGTGATGTCGCTTCCGCAAAAGATCAATATTGCAAATTTTGCGGATGCATTTAAAACGGCCAATATGGGTGTTGCCTTTCTGAATTCCACGATCATCCTGGTTTTTGTTCTTGCAATCTCTACATTGCTCGGAACACAGCTGGCGTATGTATTGAACCGGTTTAAGTTCAAAGGCAACGGATTGATCCGCAACCTGTTCCTTTTTGCGACATTGCTTCCGGGAATTGCGATGCAGGTATCGGTGTACGAGATTATGACGAATCTGCATCTGATCAATCACCTCTATGGCTATATCATCCTGATGTGCGGAACGGATATCATTTCGATCTATGTGTACATTCAGTTCTTTGAGAATATTCCGATATCATTGGATGAATCCGGAATTATGGATGGAGCCGGATATTTTCGGGTATATTGGTCGATCCTGTTGCCTCTGTTAAAACCGGCGATCGTAACCAGCTGTATTTTGAAAGGTGTCGGAACTTACAACGAATACTACTGCGCCAATCTGTATCTGCAGGACAAGACAAGATTTGCAACAGTGGCAACATCTTTGTATACCTTTGTCGGACCTTTGGGCTCCCAGTACAATATGATCTGTGCGGGTGTGATCATTTCGCTTTTACCGGCACTTATCGTATTTATTACCTGTCAGAATCAGATCTATTCCGGATTAACATCCGGTGCAGTGAAAGGATAAGACATGACGAAACTGTTATCCGGAGACAATGCATATAATCGGATCATGGGCAGATTGTTTGATCTGACGTTGATCTCGGTGCTGACTTTTCTGTGCTGTCTTCCCGTTGTAACGGCGGGAGCAGCACTCAGTTCGGCCTGCGCGATGTTTATGAAGATCGCGGAGAATCGTGAAGGTGCGATCTGCAAAGGATATTTTCGGGAATTTCGTGAAGAATGGAAACGCTCGATCGGCGGATGGATCGTGCATCTTATGATCCTCTTTGTCTTGGGCGCAGATCTGTATCTGACGAAAAGTTATGCGCTGCAATATGGTGTGACGCTGGCGTTGCTGGTTATCTGGGCTGCGACTTTTTGCTGGTATCTGTGCCTTCGGGCCAGATTTCGAGAGAATACTGTGTCGGCGCTGATCAATGCGGTAAAGTTTTCGCTTGTGTATATGCCGACTACACTGATCTGCGTAGTGTTTGTAGTGATACTGACAGCGTTGCTCTTTCATAACCCGATGATGATCGGGCTGATTCCGGTTGCAGGCGTTTGGATGTTTTTGTATCTTCCGTCGGTTCTGATCGGGAAAAAAATTGACGCATATATTGCGGATAAAGGACTGGCTCCGGAAAACAGCGAACCGGTGGAATGTGAAAAGACAGAAAAAACAACAGAGGGAAACATGGATGTCCTGACGGAAACCTCTGCGCAATATCGGGATGCATCGGTAGCGGAAGGCTTTCGAAAGTATCTGTCGTTGCGGATCCGCTCGGAGAAAGAAAAAATGAATCGTATGCAAAAGAAAGAACGGGTGCAATACATTACGACTTACTACAGAGGCGTGATCTTGTCGCTGGTGCTGCTTACGATCGTCGGTGTGATCATGATCAACGGGGCAAAGGAAGAAAAACAGCATGATGTACTTCGGGTTGTTGTGGTAAACAGTTATCACGACAATGCCCTTAACAATGAAGAGATCGGCGGGCTGTTGCTGAACGATCTGATCGAATGCGGAATGCAGCAAACGGAGCATGCAGATGTATATTACGATACGGATTATCAGATCGCGTATGTTGCGGATGGAAAGGATTATATCGGAACGGCAGCGAATGACAGTGACTACGATAAGTTCTTTTTGAATATTCGCAGCGGCAGGATTGATGCGGCGATCGTACCGGAAAGTTTTCTTACATACTGTGACGCGTTGGAAGATGTCTATGGCGGTATGGCGCTGGATATTACGGAGAGTGAATTTGTTAAGAAAGCGGGGATCGCATTTGTCGGTGATAATGCCGGCGAAAAATGCTATCTGATTTTGCCGGTGGGCGGACAAAACGAACAGAATGCTTCGTTGTTTCGGGATTATCTGCTGCAGCAATTGGAGAATGGTCGGATCTGAGAGATCTGTTAAACGGATGGGGAGTGTTATGAAGAGAAAACCGATTTTTTTGAAACCGTATTTTAAAGAAATGATCTGGGGCGGAAACCGATTGCGTACGGTATTCGGATATGATATTCCTTCGGAAGAAACCGGAGAATGCTGGGCGATCAGCGCCAGAAGCGAAGGAGAAAGCATCGTGACCGGAGGCGTGTATGCCGGACAAAAACTGGGAAGCTTATGGAAAAACCATCCGGAACTGTTCGGATATCCGGATAGTGATGAAAAAGAATTTCCTTTGCTGACCAAGATCATAGATGCGAAAGAAGATCTGAGTGTCCAGGTGCATCCGGACGATACCTATGCGCAGACGCAGGAAAACGGATCGCTTGGAAAAACGGAGTGCTGGTATATCCTGGATTGCGACAAAGATGCCACCATAGTGATCGGGCACAATGCAAAGGACAAAGAGGAATTGCGCCGGATGGTGGAAGAGGGGCGATGGTCGGAACTGATCCGCGAGATCCCCATTCATCCCGGAGATTTCTTTCAGATCGATCCCGGGACGGTGCATGCGATCAAGAAAGGAACGCTGGTACTGGAGACACAGGAGAACAGCGATATCACCTACCGCTTCTACGATTATGACCGGGTGCGGGACGGAAAGAAAAGGCAGCTCCATGTGGAAAAGTCTTTGGCTGTGGCGAAGGCACCGTATGAGCCGGTTGTTCGGGAACCGTGGGTGGAAGGAAATGTGACGAGATATGTATATTGCGAGCATTATGGCGTGATGAAGGTGGATGTGACCGGGGCGATGCCGCAGATGCTGTTGCAGGATAAGGCATTTATGAATGCGTCTGTCGTATCGGGCAGCGGTTTGATCGATGGGTTACGCATACAGGCAGGGGATCATTTTATCGTGCCGTTCCAATACGGGGTGATGGCGCTGGAAGGGGATATGAGCGTGGTATTTTCCTATCCGACCAGGCGGTATGCTTCTGAAGGAAAAAACTATGCCAGAATGCACGCATAAAAGGTCAAAAGAATAAAAACAATACCGGAAAAGCGGGGCGGAGGCTCCGCTTTTTGGTATTTAGGGTGAGTTTACACTTTACATAAAACATGGTATAGTAAACGCAATTGTGAAAAGGGCAGAGAAAGCAGATCATGAAGCATAAAGTATGGGTTTATACAGCAGCAGTAATATCTTCGTTATTATGTGCCTGCAAAAATGTGACTACGGAGGAAGATATCGTGACGGACAATAACAATGCCAGTGAGGCAACGGTTGAAATGAGCGAGGAGGAAAAGGGGGCTTTTGCAAGCGGGATCGCTACGGAAGAAGTCAGTGAGAATGCAGCTGCGGAAGAAACTGCTTCGGAGACGGTATTAAACGATGAAGTGGAAGAACGCTGTCCGGCAACATATTCGTCCAAACGACCGGGGGTGAATTACAGCGAATATACGCACGGCACCTATTATTCCGAAACCTGTGGGATGGAGAGAGGGTATAGTATCCTGCTTCCGGCGGATTACAGTGCGGATAAGAAATACCCGGTGCTCTATATGCTGCACGGGATTTTCGGAGATGAATATTCCTTTCCGAGAGATGCGGGGAGCAAGATCAAAGAGATCGTAGCCAATATGGCGGCAGACGGATGGATCGAAGAGACGATCGTGGTATGTCCGAATATGTATGCTGCGACCGATCCGAACCAGCAGCCGGGCTTTAATGCGGAGGCCTGTATACCTTATGATAATTTCATCAACGATCTGGTCAATGATCTGATGCCGCATATCGAGAGTACTTATGCAGTGCGGACCGGAAGGGAAAATACCTACTTGGGCGGATTTTCCATGGGCGGTCGTGAGACGATCTTCATTACATTGCAGAGACCGGAACTGTTTGGTTATGTATGCGCTATATCCGCGGCGCCCGGAGTGGTTCCGTCTTCGGATAAGTTTATGACACATCCGGGGCAGATGACGGAAGAAGAGATGCGCTTTGCGGAAGATGCGATCGTTCCGAATGTATTTATCATCTGCTGCGGAAGCAGGGATTCGGTGGTAGGTACTTTCCCGAAATCGTATCATGAAATCCTGGAACGGAATGGTTCTGCACACATTTGGTACGAGATCAACGGGGCGGATCATGATAATAACGCGGTCAACAGCGGTGTCTATAATCTGTTCAAACAGATCGCAAATGTCAAAAAGTAAAATAACGCATTCTCGATTAAAGAAGGTCTTATACTATGAATATTGAAGAAGCAGTGAAGAAAGAAATGACCGGCTGGAAACCGTGGCAGATTTTTTGGATGGTATTTGCCAATCTGATGATATTGGCAATATCTATACAGCAGAAAGATACCTGGCTTGGGATTGCGGCAGCGATCACCGGTACGATCTGTGTGATCCTTTGCGGTATGGGGCGCGTTTCCAATTATTTATTCGGAACCATTAATGTATTGCTGTATGCCTATATGGCATGGAAAGCCAAGTATTACGGCGATGTGATGCTGAATCTGTTGTATTATTTCCCGACCAATATCGTTGGCTGGATCGCATGGAAAAAGAATGTGAATTCCGATACAAATACGGTCTATAAAAAACGGATGACGATACCGCAGGATATTGCGTTGTTGATCATCAGTGTAGCGGGAGTCTTTGGATATAGTTATGTTCTAAAATTATTGGGCGGAAATCTTCCGATCGTTGACAGTATGAGTACCGTCCTGTCGGTGATCGCCCAGATCCTGATGATCAAGCGCTTTATGGAACAGTGGATCATCTGGATCGCTGTGGATGTGGTATCCGTGATCATGTGGGTAGTGGCATTATCTACAGAAGAGGGAAGTATCGCAATGGTACTTATGTGGAGTGTGTATCTGGCAAACGCCGTTATTATGTTTGTAAAGTGGCTGAAGGAATCGAAGCAGCAGACGGAAGGAGTCGCAAAAGCATGAGTGGCGGAAAGAAATATGCGGTAGGTATGTACGGCGGTTCTTTTAACCCGTTGCATTTGGGGCATTTGGAATGTATCATTAAAGCGGCCGGACTGTGCAGGGAATTGTTTATCGTGATCTCCTATCGGGAGAATGCTACGGATATTCCGGTACGTGTAAAGATCCGTTGGGTATATCAGCTAACAAAGCACATCGGGAATGTAAGGATCATCACGCTAAAAGATCGTGTGAATAATAAAGCGGATTACACCGAGGAATATTGGACGGAGGATTGCAATGAGGTAAAAGAAAAGATCGGAAAACCGATCGATGCAGTCTTTTGCGGAAGCGATTATGATGAAAACAGTTTCTGGAATAAATGCTACGAAGGAGCGGATTTTATCGTATTGCCGCGTGATCGCTACAACTCTACGGAAATCCGAAAAGACATCTACGGACACTGGGATTGGATGCCGCAGATCGTCAGATCCTATTTTACCAAGAAGGTGCTTCTGACCGGTGGTGAAAGTGCAGGAAAGTCGACACTTACCATCAATCTGGCCAATTACTTCAATACAGTATACCTGGAGGAAGTCGGAAGAGATCTGTCCGAATTGTCCGGAACGGATGTATATATGCTGCCGGAGGATTTCACCAGGATCCTGTTGGAACACAAGGCAAAGGAAATGCGATTGATTGAACAGAGCAATAAAGTGTTCTTTGAAGATACGGATTGCCTGATCACCAGGTTTTTCCTGGATTTTCTGGAAGATGCTGAGGCGGAGAAGAACAGTGCGCTGGCAGATGCGATCGCGCAGTTCAATGATTATGATCTGATCCTTTTTCTGGAGCCGGATGTGGAGTGGGTACAGGACGGCGATCGTAGTGAAGTGATCGCAGCCGATCGCAAGAAATATTCGGAGATGATCAAGAAACTCTATACGGATCGAGGCTTTACGTTTAAAACGATCAGCGGAGATTATAACAGTCGTTTTGAACAAGCGGTAAAATATGTAACGGAGTTGATCGGATGATGGAAGAGAGCCAAAGAAAATATCAGAATCCGGTACAGAGAGGTTTTTTTCCGGATCCCTCTGTAGTGCGTGTCGGAAACGATTACTATATGGTGAATTCGACGTTCCAGTATTTTCCGGCGATCGCAATCAGTCATTCGACGGATCTGGTGCATTGGGAATTGATCGGACATGCCATTACCGATCCGGAGGAACTGGATCTGAGTGATATTCGTGATTCACACGGAATATGGGCGCCCGATATTTCTTACGAAAATGGAAAGTTTATCATCATGGCGACGCTGCGACTGAACGGTGACGGAAAACGAGGGAATAATGTATTGCGCAGACAGCTTATGGTGACTTCCGAAAAGCCGGAAGGACCATACAGCAAACCGGCATGGCTGGAGGTGGACGATATCGATCCGTCGTTGTTTGTAGATGATGACGGAACGCATTATATGGTGATCAGTCCGGGGATTAATCTGGTGCAGTTAAGCGATGATTGTCGTAGAGTGATCGGCGAGAAGATTTCCGTATGGCCGGGAACCGGGGAGCGATGCCCGGAGGGGCCGCATCTTTTGAAACGCGGGAAATATTATTATGCGATTCTGGCTGAAGGTGGAACCGGATATGGTCATGGCATTAATGTGGCGCGTTCCGAGAATCTGTTTGGACCGTATGAACCAAGCCCTTATAATCCGGTGCTGCGTCAGTTGGATCCCGAAGCGCCGTTGCAACGCTGCGGCCATGGAAAACTTGTCGAGGATACCAACGGAGACTGGTGGGTGTTTTATCTTTGCGGACGGCCCAATCAGGGGAACTATACGACGATCGGCCGTGAAACCGCTATGGATCCGGTAAAGTGGCTAGAGGATGGCTGGTTTGTTGTGAATGATGGGAAAGGACCGAGTCTTTGCGGAAGTGCTCCGGATCTTCCGGCGATGGAAACAAGAGAATGGAGCAGAGATGATTTTGATGAGGAAACTCTGAATCTGCATTGGCAGTTTGTGCGAAAACCATCGAAGGGAAACTATTCTCTTTCGGAAAGAAAAGGCTGGTTTCGCATTTGGACACAGGATGGTGTTTTGTCGGAGATCCGCGCAAAAAATACTTTGTTAAGACGGGAAGAAGAACTCTGTTATACGGCGGAAACCAAGTTGGAATTTGGTCCGACTAAGAATGGAGAACAGGCCGGGCTTACCTGTTATTACAGTACGGCAACCTATGCCCGTTTTTCGTTGTGTTATGAAGAAGGGCGAAAATTGCAGCTGGTGATCAATCGAAATCATGGAGAAGAGCTGATTGCGTCCGTGGATTCGGTCAGAGCGGGGGCGGTCTGGTTACGCGTTGTCGTAAAGCATCTGACCAGAACATTTTACTATAGCTATGATGGACTGGATTGGAAACAGGCCGGAGTGTTGGAACATTGTATCTATCTTTGCGATGAGGGAGTGCCGGATGATCCGAAAAGACATACCGGAACCCTGGTGGGGATCTATGCAAATAATGGCGGTTGCGGAAGCCGTATTCCGGCGGATTTTGATTACTTTATGTATACAAAATATTGAAATATAAGGAGAATTATTAAAAATGATCACAGCATTAAAAAATGAGGATACCATCACCATCCGTTTGTTTGGTGAAGAGAAGGAGGTGTGCGTATTCAGCACCGGAGACAATCAGTTTGATGAGAACGGTGATGACAAAGAGGACGATTTTGATCTGAGCGAGGAAGAACTGGAAGTATTGAATTGGTTCCTTGACAATGTGAAGATCGAAGATTATAAGAAGGAGATCATGGAACATTGCAATGAGCGCTATTCCGCTTATTGCGATAAGGAGATCACCATCGATGATGTGGAAGATGAGATCGATATCGATTCGATCGCGATCAATGTGACGGAAAACTGGAAGGCAAATGACGGCTTTGTATATCCGGAGATTGCTTTCTTTGGATCCAGTTTATGTGATGAGGAAGAAGGTATCTGCATCGGATTCCGTGATAAGAAGTTTCTCGGAATCGATCTGCAGAATTGGATTCTGTAATTGATGATGCCAAAAGATCCTTTGAAGAAGAATCTCATACATGCTATAAAGGTAACGGTAACAGCGGTTCTCGCCATAGTGATCGCGGAAGGATTGCATTTGCAGTTTTCCGTATCTGCGGGAATCGTTGCAATCCTATCTGTGGCATTTACGAAAAGAGAAACGATCAAAACAGCGCGGGATCGCTTTGCTGCTTTTGCGGCAGCATTGCTGATTGCAGCGCTGTGTTTTCATACGATCGGATTTGATCTGTATGGTTTCTTTGTTTATTTGCTTTTGTTTATTCTGCTCTGTCAGTTTATGGGATGGAATAGCGCAATGGCGATGGATTCTGTTTTGATATCGCATTTCCTGACATTCAAAAATATGGAGTTTGCATCGCTTTCGAATGAAGTGCTGCTGTTTATCATCGGCGTTGGCGGCGGTATCATTGCAAATCTGTTTCTGCATAAAGATGCCTATTATATGAAACAGATGCGGGAAGAAACGGATGAACTGATGAAACATGCGCTGCATCGTATGTCTCTTCGCATCATGGATCCGGAACTGGAAGGTTATGACGGAAGCTGTTTTGATACGCTGAATCGTACTATTGATGAAGCATATGCATTGGCTCGTTTGAACTATATGAACCAGGTATCGAAAGATGATACCAAAGATATGGAATACATTTCCATGCGGGAAAAGCAGGCGGATACACTGTATGATATGTACAAACATATCCGGCGGATCGATACGGTGCCGGTGACGGCAGAGATTCTTTCGGATTTTTTTGAAAAAGTATCCGAGCAGTATTCTATGGAAAATACCGTAGAAGACCTGTTGAAAGATTTTGAAAAACTAAATGCTGCGATGCAGGAGATGCCGCTTCCGGCAGAACGGCATGAATTTGAAGATCGAGCCAGACTTTTTGCAATTATGCGCGGTATGGAAGAATTTCTGAAGATCAAGAAGGAATATGTGTTATCTTCGAAAGAATCATAAAGATTGGCCTCCCCTTGGGGGAAGCTGACGGATGAGGGGTATCAATGGTTAGTATCCGCTCCATTACAACAGAGAATCTGGAAGCAGTATTGAATTTGAGTGTACTTGAAGAGCAGTGCGGATTTGTTTCGACTACGTCGGAATCTTTGGCACAGGCCTATGTATATCAGGATACGGCATTTCCGTTTGCAATCTATGATGATGAAACCATCGTTGGTTTTATTATGATGGGATACTATAAAGAAAAAGAATATTATACCTTGTGGAAACTTTTGGTCGATAAAGAGCATCAGCATAAAGGCTATGGAAGAAGAGCATTGGAACTGGGGATTTCTTTTTTGAAAGAAAACTATCAGGTAAAAGAAATCTACACCGGTGTATCTCCGGGGAACGATGTTGCAAAGAAACTCTACGAATCTGTAGGATTTCAAGAGACCGGTTTGTTTGAAAATAATATGCTGGAATTTCGCTTGCAGCTTTGAAAAGAGGAAGATTATGAAAAGAAGAACGATATATTTTGCGACGGCTGCAGTTTTGCTGTGTGGCTGCGCAACGGATAATAAAACGGAAACGACAGACAAAGAAGAAACGGTTGTTGCATCGGTAGAGGCGATGAACGAGGAACTGACAGCAGGACCGGTAGCAGAGGAAACCGGCGCGGCAGATGCAGAAGGATCCGAAGCAGAGGAACCGGTTGCAGAAAACATCGATACAGAGGAATCTGAAAGTACTCCGATCGATCCGCATGATTGGGAAACACAGATCGCATTTTTAAAGAACATGTCGAAAGATTGGGAGTTGGAAACGGAAATAAGAGACGGCCACGATTATTATGAAGCAGAGTGTCATGATCACGGCTATGCAGTGACAGACTTGGATGAAGACGGATTTTTGGAAGTGATCAAATCCTTCTATATGGGAAACGCTCATAGTTCGATCAACCGGATTTTTGAAGTAACTGCGGATGGAAATCTGATTGAGTGGGGAGGAGATATATATGAGGAACCGGATCTGCTGATGCAGGATACACTGACATTGTATGAAGATGAGAATGGCGAATATTTTTATATTGCATATGATTTTGCATCCTACGGAGTTCAGGGACATAGAGACCGTTATGTGCAGATGTTTGTGAAGGATGATGCGATAACTTATCATGAAATTTGTTCTTGTGAGTTTTTGGTGGGAGAGAAAAACGAGCAAAATGCAAATGCACTTGACCGGTCCATATCTTACGATGAATATCAGGAAATGATCCAATGGAATCAGTTTCGTGAGCTGCAAGCTATCGAACTGCATTGGGTGAAAAATCCGGAGGAAATTGCATATGAATAAGATACTGCAGGATATACAGGAACTGATACGGAAAAATCTGGCGGAACATTTACCGGAAGTAACTTCCGAAGAACTGGAAGATAACGGTACCGTGTTTTATATGAACGGAAAGAACGGAACCGAGTTTGATTATTTTGTAAATGAACATCTTCCGAACTTCTTTGTGTTTTATAATGATAAAGATAATCTGGGAGCAGTAAAGGTGTCGGTTTATGATGCCGGTGACACGGAACTGTATCTGTACGATGAACACGGGAAAAATCTAAAGAAAGAAATTAAGCTCTGTTTGGATGTGACAAAAGAAGAACTGTTAAAACTAGCAGTCCTGCTTCGGATCCATGCGGATGATCAGAAAGTGTGGGACAGTGCAATCGATAAGCTCGAAACTGACCGGGAGCCGACGGAACAGGAGATCGCTGAATTTTTGGAGAATAAAAAATATTATGAACCGTCCATTATTCGTAAAACACTGATGAGTAAATATGCGGTGGTATCTAAGCGGATCACGGAAGAGGGATGGAAAGTCGGATATATGATGCGCGAAGAACCACATGATGACGAAGACAGCGGCTGGCAGCTTATGGCCGGAGATGAGGATGATGATTATGTGAATGACATTTCGAATCTTTCGCTGATGCGGATCGGGTATCTGGCAAATATGGATCCGCATATTATGCATGAAATCGACAAACCGGCCGGAACCAGACGGATCCGTAAATCCGCAACGGAGTTCGAGGATGACCATGGACAGGATCCGTATCTGGAAAAATGGAAACAGTGATCCTGAACCGGTATATGCGAAAAAGTAATTGACAGAAAATATCTGATGTAATATACTTTGCTCTGTTGACAGTTGTTGAAATTTACGAAAGGAGGATGACCATGCAAGCACTACATAATAACAATTTCATGAAGCATTTGGACCGGGAGCAGGTCATCCTTTTGATGTTATAGTTATCTATTACATTTATTGATGATACATCATAAGATCTGCATCCCGTAAGGGATGCATTTTTCATGCCTGCGAATTAATAAACTTCAGGCATCCTATGCATTCTGCAAAGTATAAGAATTCCAATATAGAAAAAGTTTTTACAGAAAGAGGCAATCTATGAATTTACCGTTTACAGTAACACAGAAAGAATTATCGGATATTTTATTGAATATCGCGACGGTGCGGCCGGTATTTATCTGGGGTGCGCCGGGAATCGGTAAGTCTGCACTGGTACAGCAGTTTGCAGATGAAGTGGGGATGGAATGTGTATCGCTGCTGGGATCGCAGCTGGCACCGGAAGACATCATCGGTATTCCGCGGATCAACGGGGAAGTATCGGAATTTCTGCCGCCGAAGATGATCGCGCGGAAAGAGCCGTATGTATTGTTTTTGGACGAATTGAATGCCTGCTCTCAGGAGGTGCAGAAATCCTTTTACAGTCTGATCCACGAACACAGAGTGGGCGAGTATCATCTGCCGGAAGGAAGTGTGGTGATCGGTGCAGGCAACCGTTCGCAGGATGGCGCCATCGTAAAGACCATGTCTACGGCGCTGATCAATCGTATGTTCCATGTACAACTGGTGGCGGACAGTACACAGTGGCTGGATTGGGCATACGAGAATGCAATCCATCCGTGGGTGATCTCGTATATCACACAGCGTCCGGACCATCTATTCAGTGAGCCGCCCAAAAGCGAGGAGCCGTACTCCACGCCGCGAAGCTGGCATATGTTAAGCGATGCGCTCAAGGAATACCATGTCGGAGAAGAAGGACACGAGGTATCGCAGGAAGTATTGCGGGTACTGGCTTATGGCAGTGTCAGTGCATCCCACGCAGGTATGTTTCTGGCATTCTCCAAAACCATCGGCAATAAGGATACACTGAGTGCGATCATCAAAGGAGATGCACGATGGAATGCGGATCCCAGGGAACGTGATACATTGTATTTTATGGCACAGTCGTTCCGGGCAAGGCTGATAAGAGATCTTCCGCAGAACAAGGAGAATATCAGCAAAGACGGACAGTTTCTTGCACACAGAGCCAAGGCACTGATCAAAGATTTATCTCAGATCAACTATGAACTGGCGCAGATGGTGGTGGCGGCCGGGGATGACGGACAGCTGCCGGATTGGTTTATGGTGGAGATCGTAAGAGATCTGCCACGTCTGGTAAGCACAAGGGAGTAAGTATGGCGCGCAGGGAAAATAAGATACAACCGAATGAAGAGGCGCTGCGGAGCGGGATTGAGCTCATTAAAGCCAGTGCGTTGTTTAATGGACTGTATGGGACGCTTTGCATTCGCGGAAAAGAGCAGATGGGGAAAATGGCGGCGATCGCGGATCGTGATCTGGCCGTTTATCTGAACAAGGATGTCAGTTATACACCGAAAGAATGGGCATATATCATTGCGCATTGCCTTCTGCATTTTGCGTTTGGTCATTTTAGTGCCGATCATATGCCGGCAATTGAAGTATTGCAGGCAGACGGCAGTATGCAGCGGCAGGTTCGTTTTGATCAGAGTCTCTGGAATTTTGCATGTGATGTGTACATTGCCCGTTTTCTTGCAGATGTAAAATTCGGTACACCAATCGGTTCGGATCTTGGTATTTTTGCAACGGTAGGCGATAACGAACTGAAAATATACCAGTGGCTTTTGCAAAACGGCATACCGGCAGGCGTGTATTACGGAACTGCCAAGGAGGGCTATCCCGATATGCAGGGACTGGATCGTCCGGTCGTTTATCAGAACAATTACCGCTGGGAGAAAAATCCGATCGAACGATTTGCGGAAGCACTTAAGGAGACGGTATCCCAAACGGTCAGTATGGCCGGAGGACACGGAGCGCGGGATCGTAAGAAGATGACGCGTTCGGAAAAAGCGGCGGAATGGTTTATGAATCATTATCCGCTGCTGGGCGGGTTGGCGGCCGGCTTTCAAGTGATCGAAGACAGTATGTATTGCACCAAAAACGAGATCTCGATCGCTGCGGTCGATGTCTCTGTCGGTGAGATCTATGTGAATCCGGCCGCAAAGATGACGGATGAGGAATTGCGATTTGTATTGGCGCATGAGTATTTACATGCAGGACTGCAGCATTATGAACGCTGTATGGGACGGGACCGCTATCTTTGGAATGTGGCCTGCGACTATGTGATCAACGGCTGGCTGAATGAAATGTTTATTGGTAAGATGCCGGAAGATACGCTCCTGTACGATCCGGAACTGAAAGGACAGTCGGCGGAAGAGATCTATGACCGTATCGTAAGAGAGATCCGTAAGTACAGGAAGTTGTCTACGTTCTGCGGATACGGAAAAGGCGATGTGATCGACAGCGGCGGAACATGGCAGGGCGGCGGCAAAGGTGTGCGGCTGGATGAATTTTGCAGAAATGCATTGCAGCAGGGCTTGGAATATCATATGCAAAAGGGCCGGGGGCTTGTGCCGTCGGGACTCATCGAAGAGATCCGCGCACTGGCGATGCCGCCCATTCCATGGGATGTGGAGCTGGGAAGATGGTTTGATATGCATTTTCTTCCGTTGGAAGCAAGGCGCACCTATGCGCGTCCCAGCAGAAGGCAGGGCAGTACACCGGATATCCCCAGACCCCGCTATGTAGCAGCGGATATCCCGGAATACAGCCGGACGTTTGGCGTAGTCGTGGATACTTCCGGTTCCATGAGTGCAAAGAACATCGGCTATGCGTTGGGGGCGATCGCCAGCTATGCGGATGCCAAGGAAGTGCCTTATGCGCGTGTGATCTTTTGCGATGCCAAGGCCTATGATGCAGGTTATATCGCACCGCAGGATATCGCGGGACGTGTGGAGGTACAGGGGCGCGGCGGAACCATACTGCAGCCCGGCGTGGATCTTTTGCTGCATGCAAAGGATTTTCCGAAAGATGCACCGCTGCTCATCATTACGGACGGCATGATCGAGCCGGATCTGAGTGTAAAGCGCGAGCATGCCTTTTTGCTGACCAGGGGAGCGCGCCTTCCGTTTAAGGCGAAAGGGAAAGTGTTCTATTTTGAAAATAAATAACCGCAGATGTGAGTAAAGATTGAGAAATACGGTCTGTCATGTTACAATGGAAAGCGTGTATGAATCCATTTAACATGGCAGATTTTTTTGGGAGATCAAGACAATGGTAAAACCGATCGTACGGGATGTATTTTTCCTCGGACAGCGATCCGAAGAGGCAACAGAGGCCGACAAACAGATCATGGCGGATCTTAAGGATACGCTGAAGGCGAATCATGAGCGCTGTGTTGGTATGGCAGCCAATATGATCGGCTATCGGAAACGGATCATCATCGTATCCATGGGATTTATGGATGTTGTGATGGTCAATCCCGTGATCCTGCAGAAATCGCAGCCGTATGAAACAGAAGAAGGCTGTCTTTCTCTGGACGGCGTTCGCAAAACCAAGCGCTTTCGCAAGATTAAGGTGCAATATCAGGACGAATCGTTTCAAAAACATACACAGGACTATGAAGGGCAGATTGCGCAGATCATCCAGCACGAATGCGACCATATGGATGGCGTGATCATTTGAGAATGAAAAGGGGGAAGCAAAATGCGAGAATTAACACCGCCAATGGGGTGGAACAGTTGGGATTGTTACGGCGCAGCCGTGGATGAAAAGACGGTCCGGGCCAATGCCGAATATATGGCAAAGCATCTGAAGCAGTATGGCTGGGAATATGTGGTTGTAGATATCCAGTGGAGCGAGCCGGAGGCGAAGACACATGAGTATTCTCCGTTCACGGAATTGTGTATGGATGAGTATTCCAGACTGATCCCGGCGGAAAACCGTTTTCCGTCTTCGGCTGGCGGTAAGGGATTTGCACCGCTTGCGGAATATGTCCATTCGCTGGGACTGAAGTTCGGTATTCATATTATGCGTGGTATCCCCAGACAGGCAGTGCATCAAAACACTCCGATCCTGGGTTCGAAGCACACGGCAAGAGAAGTGGCAAAGACACACAGCATCTGCTACTGGAATACCGATATGTATGGCGTGGATCCGGAGAAGGAAGGTGCCAGAGAGTATTATGACAGCATCTTCAAACTGTATGCGGAGTGGGGCGTGGACTTTATCAAGTGTGACGACATCGCCAGAGAACTGCCGCACGAAGAAAGCGAACTGGTGCTGCTGAGCGAGGCACTGCACAATTGCGGCAGAGAGATGATCCTGAGCCTGTCTCCGGGACCGGCGCTGCTGGAAAAAGCAGAACTCTATAAGCAGACATCCAATATGTGGCGTATTACCGATGATTTCTGGGATGACTGGAAACTGCTCTACAATATGTTTGAGCGCTGCGAAAAATGGGCAGGACATTGCGGCGCGGGGCACTGGCCGGATGCGGATATGCTGCCGGTCGGAGCGATCAAGCAGGATTACTCTCCGGACAATCGTACGGCATTTACCTACGATGAAGAAAAGACGATGATGACCCTGTGGGGCATCTTCCGTTCACCGTTAATGATCGGTGCGGAAATGACGAAATTGGATGAGCAGACGCTGGGACTGCTGACCAATGCAGATATCATCGCAATGAATAAAAATGCCAGACATTCTCATCAGGTATGGCGCAGAGTGATTGACGGCGCGGAAGTGATCCTGTGGGTTGCCGTCTGCAGCAAGGGCGGCTGGTATGCTGCAGTATTCAATGCCGGAGAAAAAGAAGTGGAAACCACGATCGCACTGACGGATCTGGAGATCTACGAGCCGGTATCCGGACACGAGCTGTGGAGTGGAGAGAAAGTCGAGAATTGCGAGCAGCTGGGCGTGAAGATCCCTTCCCATGGCGCAGTGGCGTTCCTGCTTCAGTAAGCAGAAGGAAATGCCGCATTTCAAGTTGCAAAATGGCAAGTGGCATTCTATAATCGAAGGGGAACACGATGGCGTTCCGATGTGGTTGGAAAAATACAGGAGGAAGAGAAAATGAGCAAAGTAAATGATTTTCTGACACAGGCAGGCGTATTCTTTTTGGCGACATGTGACGGTGATCAGCCGAAGTGCCGGCCGCTGGGCGCGCATATGGAGATGGATGGTAAGGTGATCTTCGGTGTGGGCGACTTCAAGGAAGTATATAAGCAGCTGATCGCAAATCCGAAGTGTGAGATCGTTGCGGCAAAGCAGGATGGCCACTGGATGCGTTATACCGGAAAGGCTGTTTTTGAGACAGATACCAAATATGCTGAGGCAATGCTGAACGGCGCGCCGCATCTTCGCAGCATCTACAACGATGAGACCGGACATAAGATGATGTGCTTCCATATTGAGGATGCTACTGCGGTAGACATTCAGATCATGGGCGCAGGCGAGGATCTGCTGGCCTAAAGAAATAAGAACGGATGATCAGCCACGGGTGTGATACTCGTGGCTTTTCTGAAATTAGGGTGTCCTTGAAAGGTACGGGATACCGGAACGAGATGTATGTAATTTTATGCAGGGGAGAGGCTTAAGTGAAAGAGAAGTGGCAACAACTGGAAAAGGCAGGAAAGGTGCGCCTGATCGTTTTGGGTATCCTGATCGCGTGGTGTGTCTGGTGTGTGCTCGCGTATACAAACGAAATACATCAGGGGGATCTTTTCCACGGGTTGATCAATACAAAGGCCATGGAAGGCATTATCGTGGACGGAGCTGATTTTACGGGACTGTTCCGACTGGCCGGCGGCGGTCTGAATCTCATCACGGTTCTGCTCATATACGGAGCCTATCTGGTGGTGATGACCATTATGTCGATCCTTCCCTTTGTGGTGTATTGGTTCTTTGCAATACGAAAGAGAGCAGCGGTTACTCCGGAAGAAGCGGAGTTGGCAAAGAATCAGATCGGAATCGGCGGCTTGTTCGGAGTGATTGTCGGTATTCTCATTACGGGATTTCAGACAAAATTTCCGGCGGCTCTGTTTACTTTATGCTGGATGATCTGGGCAATCTTGTTTGTGTTATTGCCTTTGCGCAGAAGGGTTTCGATGACAAATCCTTATGGCACTGCTACGAACGGTATCAAAACGGGGGAGAGATAAATGGTGATCATGAATACAACTTTGTGTTATCTGAACCGCGATGGCAAATATCTGATGCTGCACCGGACCAAGAAGGAAAAGGATATCAATAAAGATAAGTGGATCGGTGTGGGCGGCAAGACGGAATTCGGTGAAAGCCCGGAGGATTGTGTACGCCGGGAAGTATTGGAAGAGACCGGATATACGCTGTGCAGTCAGGCGTTTCGCGGGATCGTGACGTTTGTATACGGAGACATCACGGAATATATGTATCTTTATACTTCGGAGGATTTTGTCGGAGAAGAGATCGTCTGTGATGAAGGGGAATTGGTGTGGATCGAAAAAGAAAAAGTCTGTGATCTGCCGATCTGGGAAGGAGATAAAATCTTTTTTCGATTGTTAGAGGAGCGGAAGGATTTCTTTTCGTTGAAACTGGTTTACGATGAAGAAGGTAAGCTGACAGAAACCATGTTGGATGGGCAAATGTATCAATAAAAAAGGAGGTTACGGGAAATGAAGATCTTGTTTTATGCAGCAAAGGTGTATGACCAAAAATCGTTTGAGCCGGAACTGAAAAAGTATCCGGAGGTGGAGATCGATTTTATCGAGCATGAGCTGGAACCGAGAACCGCAGCGCTGGCGGAAGGATATGAGGCGGTATGCGCATTTGTCAGTTCGGATGTGGGAGCGGAAACCTTACAGATCCTGAAGGACAAAGGTGTGAAATGCGTGTTGATGCGCTGCGCCGGTTACAATAATGTAGATACCGAAAAGGCGAAGGAACTGGGGATCACGGTAAAGATCGTTCCGGGATATTCGCCGGAAGCGGTAGCGGAACTGGCAATGGGACTGGCTATGGCGGTTAACCGCAGATTGTATAAAGCGTATAATAAAGTGCGCGAGAATGATTACAGCCTGAAGGGATTGCGCGGTGTGAACTTTTATCAGAAGACCGCCGGTATCGTAGGAACCGGAAAGATCGGTGCTGCGATGTGCCGGATCTGTCGCGGCTTCGGAATGCGGGTGATCGCGTATGATGTCTATCCGAACGAATCGCTGAAGGATTTTGTGGAGTATGTGGATCTGGATACATTGTTAGCACAGAGCGATCTGATCTCGCTGCATTGTCCGTTGATGGATTCCACCTATCATATGATCAATATTGAAACCATCCGAAAGATGAAGGACGGCGTGATCCTGGTGAACACATCTCGCGGTGCGCTGGTGGATACTGATGAACTGATCGAAGGAATCCGTCTGAACAAATTCCTGGGAGTCGGTTTGGATGTGTATGAAGAAGAAACCGGGAATGTATACGAAGATCGTTCGGACGAGATCATGATGCACAGTGTAACGGCGCGATTGCTTTCCTTCCCGAATGTGATGATCACGTCTCACCAGGGATTCTACACGGTAGAGGCATTGCAGGCGATCGCAGAGACCACTTTGCAGAATATGGCAGATGCTATGGCCGGAGAGCGCACGCGAAATGATGTAGCGTAAT
>CAMJAP010000035.1 GCA_946403625.1 uncultured Lachnospiraceae bacterium | reverse complement strand
CAAGGATGCCGTTAATAATTAATGTCAGGCAATGTCAAAGAACATAACTGGATTCAGAGCATAATTCTTGCCTACACAAAAAGTACGGATACCACGCTCTGATGCAGAATTATCAATAGGCACTTCACCATCATTAAGGAACACACGAAGGTATTGCTCCTGATTCAGGCTATAATTCAGTCCGTCAGCAGTCTTGCACTTTGGAAGTACCGTGGATGCCATTTCTTTTACCCACGCAAAATATTCGTCAACAAGGGGCTTGATCGTTTTCTGCCGCTCCTTTAGACGTTCTTCCGGTGATAGTTCTTTTAAGGTTCCTTCCAGGTGGAAGACCGTTCCGATCCGCTTCAATGCCTGGTAGGCAACCGTAAGTTTTGCAGCACCCGGATCCTTTTTCAGATCCTTGCTTGCGGCTTTGACCGCATCTGTGAAATCTCTCCGGGCGTGCGTCCAACAATTCGCATTGGTAATGCCCTTGGATTTTTTATCTACCAGATGGTATTGCTGCAAACCATCGGTAACGAGTACTCCTTTGAAGTCTTTGTAGTACTCAAGAGGGATTTCGTGCGCCCGGCCACGTTGAAACTCAAACAGAATGATCTGTATATCTCTGTAGAGTTCTCCGGAACGGTGCACCCACATCCAAGCCTTTTGGCTTTGGCGGCTCTTATCCGTTCCCTCCAGCACCTGGACCGGTGTCTCATCGCACTGGTTTACGTGTAGGCGGAGCAGATGGTATTTCATCCGTTCACAGAACGGTGCGAAATAGTACTTTGATAAATTAATACACCAATTCGCCATATCCTGCCGGGAAATGTTTAATCCCTGCCTTACGAACTCCTGCTCGATGCGATAGAATGGAATCGAATTCAAGTACTTTCCATTAATGATGCCCGCCGCAAGCGATGGTGTCAGGATACTGTTGCGGAGAAGGTCTTTCGGCCGGTCGCCTCGATAGAACTCATCCTGATGATCACCGCCGGTTCCGACATATACCTTAACAGTATGTACTTCTGTAATCCAGGCGGCCGGAACGTGCCGAAGTCTTTTATAGACATCCGGTTCAAATTCTTTCCAGTTGCCCTCGCCAAAGAATGCATCCAGTTCTTCCTTGGACACGTCGTGTAATTGCGGATCCTGCTCAAACTGATCCAGATCCGCATCACGTTTGCCTTTGGCTTTTTTCTTCTTTAGCTCCTTCGGAAGAACGTCTTCGATATCCGGTTCGCCGATAGATTCATCGGCAAGGTATTCTGCTTCGTTAAAGATGTTAAGCTGACCATCGATCACTTCCATCTTTTCAGAATGCCTTCCGAAACGCTGCTGATTCGCAATACGGATCTGCTCGATCAGTTTTTCGAAGTTTTCATTCAACCGGTCGATGCTGTCCTGCAGGGAAAGGATGATCAGATCCTTTTCCTCGCTTGTCATTTTTTTCAGTTCTTCAGCAGTATATTTTTTCGACATATCTTCATTCCATCCTGTACCTGCAATTATACAGGAAATGTCGGAAAAAAGCGAATTCCGGAACCAGTCGGATTCGGCAGATTGCCTATGGATCACGCTTTTCAGCACGGCCCGAGAGAACGGATATGCCGGTATATTCAAGTTTTTTGGTTATCAAGGTTCCTGTTGCTGTATGGGCTGTCGGGCATGATTCACGGCTGTACACAGAGCAGTTATACAGCGGTGTTCTCAGCCCTTAAATAACTTTTAAAAATTCTCTGTTTTGCACAATAACTTACAGCATAGCCTGCGGAGTCAGGCTTCGTACTTTTGGACGGATAGGGTTCAGTCCCTGCAGAAGCAGCCTGAATTCATGTTTACTGATGCCGGCCACTTCATTGGGGTTCCGCGGCCAGGAAAGTGATCCGTTTTCAAAACGCTTATAAAGCAGCAGGAATCCGGTTCCTTCCCAAAGCAGAGCTTTGATCCTGTCGCCCCGTCTCCCGCAGAAGAGGAACAACGTGTATTCTTCAAATGGATCCAGGTGGTAATTGCCCTTGATGATCTGTGCAAGGCCATCGATACCAAGGCGTAAATCAGTGTAGCCGCATACAACAATAAACTTTTTGATTCCGTGAGCATCAAAGAGCATGGGACACCGCCTTTACCAGCTCGATCATCAATGTATCCGATACTGCTGTGGTGATCTCAATCGTGGATTTTCTTGTGCGAATGGTAAGGGCAGTAGCGGTTTCCTGAGGCAGGATTTCCTCTGCAGGCAATTCTGCCAACGCCACAGCAGGCGTTTGCTCCGGTACGGGTGCCGGCAGTTCCTGCGCCATACTGTCGTACGCTTTGCGGCGGATTTTTCGGAGCCAGTAGTAATACAGCTTCTCTGAAATTCCGTTTTCAGCCAGCCATTCCTTAGCGGTTTGGCCAGCCGGACGATTCTGGCATTGTGCAACGATTGCGGTCCATTGCTCCAGTCGTACTTCGTGAGTGGTTTGATCCATAACATAGCCTCCTTCTGATCACTCTAAAAAACTAGTTAGTTTTATTAGTTTTTTAAAGTATGTCAGAATTTGTGCTATAATGAAAGGCGTATGGTTTGACGCTTACGGTTGTTCGCCGATCTTCTTCCCTGGTCCAAGGCCGCGCGAAAAAAATGTCGCACTTCTAAAAAATCCAAATTTATCTTTCAATGTGCTAATCTATCTGAATCGCCGTAATACGGCGGTTCTTTTATTATATGGTACTCATGAACGAGTACTTACGTCCGCAAAGTTGTTATTATCACATATGTCTTGTCACAGCTTAATGCTCTCCAAAATCCATATCTGTCACTTTGTAATCTTGTCTTCCCAAGAACCGATATATGTCTGCCTATCTTCTCATTCTCCCAATCAAATATCTGTATAACATTCTACGAAATAAATACGATTTAGAAATATTGTTAGGCATTTTCTTTATAATTTTTTTATATATTTGAATATAGTCATCGGCCTTTAGACTATCAAGCTTAATTTTTTTTCGAATTCTAACTAATTTGTCAAATTCTTTATCATCTAAATCAACCTCTAACAAACCACATATCGATTTTAAAATCTCTATATCAGCCTTATCAACCTGCTCCCCCTTCACAGTTGACGCTTGTTCTTCATGTATTCTATAATCCAACAATACCTTAGGAACCACCCCTATCTTACATTGGTATCTATAAGCCATTTCAACCCACAGTCGATAATCTTCAGATTCACCTTCAGTATATCTCAAATTATACTTATCAATTGAGGACTTTCTAAATATCACTGTTGGATGGACTATCGGATTCTTAACCAACATCACAGCATTCAGTTTTCTGTAATTAGTTTCTGATTTATACAATTCAGAATGCGTCCCAAATGTCTGTGCATAGGAAACCACCATATCGTAATCTATATGCGTATTCAAAAAAGCTATCTGTTTTTGAATTCTCTCCGGGCGACATATATCATCCGAATCCATTCGGCATATAAATTCCCCCTTTGCAAGCTGTATCCCCCTATTTAGCGAATATGGCAATCCACCACGTTCAGAATTAACAATACTCTTAATTCTACCATCCTTCAGAGAATTAACTACTCTGTCTGATACCGTATTATCACCATCGACCATCAACAATATTTCCAGTTTACGATAAGTTTGTTCTACAACGCTTTTCAATGCTTGATACAAATACTCTTCATTTGGTTTATAAATCGGAATAATCACACTCACCAACTGTTTTTCCATTATTCAGCTCCCAAATATCCTTATATTGGTTAACCCTAAACTCTGCTCAAGCAATGCATCATTAAATGATCCATAATCATATGTATATCTTCAGAAATCTGCATATCATTAACATTGACATGTATACAATAATCCGCTATTTTTTTCATTTTTCCGCCATCATATCCAACTAATGCTATGGTTTTTGCCCCCACAGATTTAGCATGTTTCATCGCGTTAATAACATTAACGCTATTTCCGGATCCGGAGATCCCAAAAAGAATATCCCCCTCCTCTATTCTTCCCCTTATCAAATATCGAAACACCTCATCATATCCGATATCATTAGATATCGCCATCATAATAGGAATATTATCTGATAAACACTGGAACTTATACTGTGATGCCTCATCATTCAATCCCTTATTAAAATCGCAAACAAAATGGCTTGCGGTAGCTGCACTTCCACCATTACCGCATATATACGTAGTCTTATGATGTGCTTTCGCCTCTTCCAAAACGTTCATCACTATATTAATGCTTTCCAAATCCAAAGAGTTAATTACCTCCACCTCTCTGGCAAGATACTCTTTTATACTCTTGGTATAATCAATACTTATCATTTTTCTATCTCCATCATTATTACACGCCCAAAGCAATAGCATCTCTAACAGTCTGACGCACCGCCTCATCCGAAGTATATTGGGGAGACCACCCAGTTTTCAACACTTTGCTAATATCATATGTAAATCGAGGAACATCACCTTTCCACCCTCGATCGCCGCCAGTATAAATAAACTTCACTTTATCAAGCCCCAATTCTTCGACAGTAATTTCTGCAATGCGCGTAACTGTTGTACCGGGACTATTAACACCGATATTATAAATAACCTCCTCCTGCTTAAGCTCCTTCGTAAGCTTCATAATCACATCTATTAGATCCTTTACATATATATATTGCTTGCATTGCATACCATTACCTAATATTTCTAATTCAGAAGGATTCTTTCTTAGTTTATTAATGAAATCAAAAACTACACCATGCGTTAACCTTGGCCCTATAACATTGGGGAAGCGAAAAACGACCGCACTCATATCACACATTGAAACATAGGAACTAATAAGAGCTTCTGATGCGAGTTTTGTTCCACCATAATATGAAACCGGCATTAACCCTCCCGTAAGTTCTGTCAATTTAACATCCGGCAATTCCCCATATACAGCCGACGTTGATGCAAAAAAGAGATTTTTCACATTCGCCTTTCTCATTCCTTCCAATAGAGTTCTCGTCGTCAAAAAAGTATCATTAAAATCTATAGCCGGATCTTTTCCTCCTTTTTGTATATCTGAGTTAGCCGCCATATGATACACAATATCAATATTATTATCTCTGAATATCTGATCAACCTTGGCTTGATCAGTAAGTTCAATCATATGAAAGATAAAATTCTTATGCCCTTTTATGTGTTCAATATTCTTATCTCCCATGATAAGTTTATCAACGCAAAGTACCGTATCACCATTTTCTAACATTCTATCAATAAGATGACTTCCAATAAAACCCGCCCCACCAGCTACTAATATATTCATCTCTATCACCTCGTAATCTTCTAATAATTAAATATTACTTCTATCAAAATGAACGATACTCGCCCCACTGTTATCCATTTCAAAAACCATTTCCCGCAAATCTGACAACCGGCGCCTAACTGCTTCTCGTCTATCTTCCTTAACATAAAAAATCATAAATCCTGCGCCTCCTGCCCCCAAAAGTTTCCCCCCAAGTGCTCCGGCCTCCCTCGCTTTAGCATATATTTCATCTATCGAAAGACTACTAATCTCTTTGGCCAATGATTTTTTGAGCATCCAATTTTCGTGAAGTAATTCCCCCATTGCGTCTATATTATTTTTTTGTAACTCTTCTTTTAACGTTCTTGTAAGATTACACATTTGCAGCTGTGCTTTAGCCTTATCCATATTCTTTATGTTTTGGTTCTGTTCTTTAAGAATCGCTGAAGCCGAATGAATGCCGCCAATAAAATACATAAGAATACTATCTTCTACTCTATTATAACTCTGATCAGACATCACAATAGGTTCTACGTTTACAAATCCATTGGGTAAGAACTCAAAAAAATTCATCCCCCCAAACGCCGCTGCAAATTGATCCTGCTTTCCAATAGGCTCCCCAAGTTTTTCAATTTCAACCTCACAAGCATCTTTGGCCAACTTATACTTACTTACATATTGGCCCTTGTAAGTATGTAACAAATGTAAAAGTGCCACAGTAAACGCAGATGAGGATCCTAATCCTGTTCCAGCAGGAATATCTGCCATAGAGCTAATCTCTACTCCCGTGATTCCAAAATCGCTTAAACATTGTTTAAAATATCTATGCTCTATTTCATTATATGAATGCACCGTTTCAGTCTGAGAATACTTTAGTCTTATCTGATCTTTATAGAAAAAATCGTGAATCGTCAAATACATATATTTGCGTATAGTCGTAGACAAAACGCATCCACCATATTTTTTATAAAATCCCGGCATATCACTTCCACCGCCGCAAAAAGAAACACGAAAAGGAGCCCTTGTAATAATCATTTTCTACATCCCCATTCATTTTCCATTATCTAAAAAACGTTCTGTAAAACTCAAAACGGAATCCACAGTCATATCTTGTCCATAATCCCCCTCACCTATCAGTGCTGTTAAACACCCTGCATTCTTACCAGCGGCAATGTCATTTGCACTATCTCCTATCATCCAACTATTATTCAAATCAATATTATAAGTTTCAGCTGCTTTTAACAGCAATCCCGGTTTCGGCTTGCGACAGTCACACTCAATTTTTAATTCAGCAATTTCTCCTTGATATCCTTTATGCGGATGATGCGGACAATAATATATCCCATCGAGATAGGCACCTTCTCTCCCCAATTCTGTCTCCATCTTACAATGTATCGTATCCAACTCTCTTTCCGTCACTTCTCCTCTTGCTATAACCGGTTGGTTTGTTATTACTATTGCAAGATATCCACTGCTATTTATGTTCCTTATTGCCTCAGCAACACCTGGGATCAATTCAAATTCTTCAGTTCTCCTCAAAAATCCAATATATTTATTTATAGTTCCATCTCTATCCAAAAAAATAGCTTTCTGTTTATTCTTAAGATTTTTAAGTTTAACTATTCCTCTTTTAAAATCTTCATTTACTTGATAGTATCTTTCCGGAGTTCCCATATCTTTGCAGTATTCTGGGCTATCATAGCAAAACATCTTTCCCATTCCACATAACGGCTTAAGTATATGCCTATCCAAGTCTATTCTACTATCATTATATTCATCTATACCGCTATTTTCTACAAACCTTTCTAGCGCTTTAATATTGAGAATCTGTATTCCTGCATTCACACGATTCTTATAAAAGTCAGTTCGTGCATCTTCCTTGTTTATCCACCGAACTACTTCATTATCACCATTCGATATCAAAAGCGAACTATCGAAAGGATGACTATTAGGATGTGAAAACAAAGTAGCCCATGCATTATGCTTTTTATGAAATAGCAACATTCGTCTAAAATCGACATTATACATTGCATCTGCAATAAGTAGAAGGAAATCATCCGTGAGTTTGTTTTTTATCTTGAGTAATGCCCCCGCATTCCCCAAAGGCTTTTCTTCAATATAATACTCAATATGAACTCCCCAATCAGTTCCATCCTTAAAATAATCCATTATTTTATCTGCCAGATATGAAACTGTAATTATAATATCTGTAAATCCTTGTTCTCGAAGGCTCTCAATTTCCCACTCTAGAACAGGTTTACTTATAATTCCATCCGAAATAGGAATTAAGGGTTTCGGAATATCCGGGAACAATTCTCGAATTCTTGTCCCCTTACCCCCTGCCATAATAACCGTCTTCATTTAGAAAATCTCCATACTTTTTCCGCCATCGTCTATTTGTACGTTCAAAATCCGGATATCTGTATACAATACTTCAATGAAATCTAATTTCACCTTCGCACAAAAAAGCACAAAGTCTTTCAAGATCCTGTTCTTGTTTATTCACAATCCTATCATAATTCTGTTTTATTAAATCTTTTTGAATTTTAAACTCAGACGCCTGTAACAAACGTGCCTTAATCTCATTTATATCATACGGATTTATATAATAAACCGCATTCTGGAAAACTTCTGTCAAGCTACTCACTGCAGATATAACACAGGTCTTACCATACTTCATTGCTTCTAACGGCGGATAGCCAAACCCCTCATTCCATGTCGGATATAAAAATATATCACACTCTTTATAAAGCTTCTCAAGAATATCTGAATCAACATAGTCTAATAATTTAAAACGCTTTTTATTTTGGATTCTTCTTTCCGCGTACTTTGACAAACCTCCAACTACAACCACACGGTATCTTTCCATTCTTTTCTCCGTGAAAAGCTGGTCCATAGCCATCACTCCGGATACTATATTTTTCTCAGGTCTATTTGCATTTATCATAAGAACATATTTTTCGTCACTAGTATTCTTTTTAATTCTATCATCGAATTCTTTAGTTTTTTTCATCGGCGGATAAAAAAGTAATAGTTTTTCATCAAATTCCTTATGATATAAGGATTGAGCAGAAAAATGAGAATGCATAGAATCCCCTATTAAATAATCATATCTTGCCAAAATTTTTCGAAATTTATTATAATCTTTCTTTTGTTTATAGTTTCTGAAAATGTATTCAAATCTTGCTCTAAAAACACCAATAGCCCTCTTTTTATATAACCAATAATTATCTTTAGGCTGCAGTTCAATCCATCTCAACCCATGATATGTACCTATATAACATACCTTCCTGGGCATCTTCATCTCCATGTCTTGATCTGTTACATTTCCATTGAAATATAACAATTGGACATTTCTATCATTTTTATCTTGAAAAATGTTGATGATTTCTTTTCTTTCATCAACATAACAAATCTCTGCATTTGTCTCTTGAATCCGATTCAATAGCCATTGCTCTATCTTTTCATCCCTAATAGCAGCTACCACAATATGAAATTCTGATGTTTGCCTGCCACATAAATGATAAAGTATTGTCTTTGAATACTCCCCCCCACCGTGAAAACGAACTTTACCACTTTTTTGTATTGTTGTTAAATCAAATATTAAACACCTCATTCATCTATACCCCGTTTTCTCAATTCCATTTTCCCAATCTAATATCAGGCACCAACGAATCACATGGTGCATCTATAGAAAGGGGTCTTTCTCTATTATCCTCCAGGAACTCATCCGCCTCTCGTTTTACCAAGGTAACCTCTACCGTATTCGGCAACATGATATCACGATACCATTCCACTCTATCATAATTATTTGCATGAATATGAATAAGTGCATGATGATTAGTTATTTTTCTTAATGATTCCAAAACCAGATCTTTTTTAGAAATATCAGACAAATTGTGTAGTTCCATTACAATCTGGTCAAACCGGTCCAATGTTTTTTCATTCATATTAGCAATAACATCCCATTCAGCACCCTCAACATCCATCTTTAAAACCATGCCCTCTGTATTTTTCTGTCCAGATATAACCAACATGTTTTCTAACGTAGCATATGGCTTTTTATCCTCCGCAGCCACTCCCACGCGTTTCCAATGAAAACTCGGATTATTTATTGGTAATTTCCGAATCGTATGATCAAACTGAAATATCTCATAGCCGTAACTAACCATGTCTAAATCCCAAGCAACATCCTCTGCTATACCAATAGAAAATGCTACTTTTTCCTTCGAAAATGGTTTGGCCATAATGTATCCACCGTCATTTTTACCACCTATTCGAATCAAATCTCTTCCTTTACATAATTTACAATGCAGCAAATTATGTATCTCTTTATAATACATATATTTCTCATCATCTTGTTTTTCATTCAATTTTCCATTGTTTTCTAAAAATAAATTATTCACATAAGATACACATGTAGAAAGCAAAACCGTTTTACGTGTATTAGGTTCTACAACATCTCTGTACCACTTATTCCGTATCTTCTTAATTAACATTTTTTCTTCCTTTCAATCGCAACAAACCCATTATTCCCTTAAAACCATCCTGTTGCCCATTATCCGCATTTGAAGCGGCTTAATGCCATAGATTTAATCTCCTCCCCCCCTAACACCATAGTGTTTGATAAACTCATATGTAATTCTTTACATGCTCTTACTATCCATATCCAGAAATTGTATACTAATTGTCCTAGGATTTGTATAACTATAACCCCATAAATTCCGCAAATTTGAAGTTCAAGAAAAACTAATGAAACAAAAAAACTAAAAATGGCCGAAAGAAAATAGGATTTGTAATATATTATTCTGTTTGTTGCTGAAAAGTACGCCGTATAACAATATGGAAATTTCATTACAAACTGCAGTATAATCGCTAATATCATCATCCTGTAATCCAAAATAATGCCTTTCTTAAAAAGTAAAAGTAATGGCATTCCAAATACTAGTATTCCAATTGTTCCTAGAATATATACCAATACAAAAGCCACAATTGTGCCCGACAGTTTGCGTCGCATGCGTTCCATGTTTCTAGTTACATATGCTGCCTGCATCTCTGGTAAAAATGTACCACTGGGAACCAACGATATCTGTGCAACCACATTACTTAACTGCAAATACAAGGCATAAAAGCCCGTTTCATCTAACGAGTAATATAGAGAACTTAACAAAGTCACCATCTGTCCACATAGATATGTACTTATACTAACAATTGCCTCCTTCCAGGAGCTGCTCCATATCACGCTAAATATTTTCAGAATATCCTGTTTATCCGTTAATATCTTCACTTGATGTATCTTTTTTCCAACATCCATATATTTCATAAAAGCAGAATATAACGTCAGTCCCAATACAATAATACTAACTAGATAGCCTATCGCTACCCCGTATAACCCAAAATCCAAATGCAAAAGAATAACAACTGCGCCAACTTGTATACCTCTAGAATATACTTGGCACTTGTTAACTACTTCTAGTGCCCCAACTCCTCTCAGTGCAGCAAACAAATAGCCTAGATAGAGGTTAAGACAAACTCCAGCCAAATATCCTAACCAAGCAAAAACAAAGTTTCCATTCAAATCACGTGATACCCATATAATATATTTAGTGCCTACTATCCCCATTATGGCAAACGCTGATACCGACATAATTCCGTACACCCCCCTGTTAACAAGGAAGACTTTTTTCAGCATTTTCCAGTCGACTATTTCATTTTCCGCCTTTATATCGCTACCTTTCTTAAGTTCATTTGCGCCATTCCATATATACGAAAAATTTCTAGCCATAGCTGCCGAGAAAGTGTAATCAAAGATCGTTGCGAATAATCCAATACTAGAAAAAAGATACCACAATCCCAATTGCGAATCTTCGAGCTTTTTAAGGACAAATGGTAATATAATCAGACTAGTCCCCATTGAAAAAAAAGCCCCTAAATATCCCCATATTACATCTTTGCGTTTAGTAACATTATGAACCATAAAAACCCATTCTATGTATAACTGTATCTATATCATTCTTTCCAGCAAGAAAGTGTGGTTAATATCGCCAATATAAAACTATTTTCTCTTTCGAACCACCCTCAGAATCAAAGAATATAAAAACGGAAAATATGTAAATAATATCAATTCAATCTTCTTTAAATCCGTTATGTTACTCCGTCTTTTTAATACTATTCTTTTATATTTTTTTACCAGCAGTCTTAATCTTACAATTTCTTTATCAATATCAGCTTCAGCAAGCATTCCTCTTCGAACAAATCCCATGAAATAAGATATATATCCAAGCATCAGTCTCTCACGATCATTGTCCGGACACTTTAACGCATCCTTTATTAGATAATCTATCGACTTAATCAAATGATAATTACCTTTTGTAAACTTTGCTCTGGAAATAGATCCTTTTCTAGTTCTATAGTAGTATAATGGGCACTTTACGTAAGCAATATTTTGCACCTTTTTAAACAACTTGTACAATGGAATAATATCTTCAAATAGTTCCCCTTCCGGAAAATTTATGTCAGAAAATAAAGACTTCTTAAATAACTTATTACAGGCAAAACACTTATACCCCCTATCGTCCAGCAGTCTTGATATTGCATCTGATCGTTCCAGTAAAATACTTTTATTCTCCGAATAATTAATTTTCTTTATGTTATTTGAATAATCGCTTACCGCAATTCCGCAGTCATATATTAAGATCTCTTTTATCAAAGCTTCCACAAATTTATTGTGAATTCGATCATCACTATCAATAAAGCCAATATAGTCCCCTTTCGCTTCCCTAATTCCTCTATTTCTAGCACTGGCCAAACCACCATTTTCTTTTGAAATCAATCTAATCCGCTCATCAGATTCAGCGTATTTCTTGCAAATAGAAAAAGAGTCATCTGTAGAACCATCATTTATCAAGATAATCTCCAGATTCCGGTACGTTTGTCCGAGAATAGACTCCAAACATTCTTTTATGTATGGTTCAACATTGTAAACCGGTACAATCAAACTAACGAGCGGGTTCCTCATCTCTATATCTTCGAGCATCCAGTCTCGAAACTCCTTTCGATGTTTTTGCTATGTGAACAGTATTACCTACTGTCGCGCAGCGCTATTCACGCGTTACTACCACACATATTTCTTCGAACCAACCTTAGTTTTCTTATCCTCACGTGTGTAACTACAACCCTAATACCAACTGATCATTATGCTTTACCAAAGCAAGATTCACGCCTACTTATATTTCAAGTGCCGAGCCGACGACCTTAATTGGTTGTATGATGTACATTCCATAGTCCCAACGATTCCAAAAAAAGGGCGTATTCCTTTGAGTATCTCGAGGTCGCTGTCACTACGATCGTATTTCGATATCTGCCATAATCTACACCCACGCGTTTACTGCTGATATCGATGACGCAATAACTGGCAGTACGCACCTCGCTTTCCGGCGCCATCTTACTGACCGCTTCTTTAGCAGCCAACAGACTGAAACCGGTATCCGTTGAATCATCCACTATCAGGATCCTATGGTACTTACTCCAGTCAAGCTGATCAAACCGCTCTCCGGTCTCCACTTCACGTTCGCTATTACTTTCCTGATACCCGTATGCCGCCTTTGACTTAAGCAACGCAAATAACAGCCATTGTGGCATCTTAGGAACAAGTTTTCGTATCTTATCTTTTCCATCGTTTCCCGGCCTGCTGACACGGATATCCACCATTTTACACCCGAACACCTCTGCCATCGGCTTGGCAAACAGGAACCCGCTTTTCGCTATAAATACGATCAAATCCGGTTTATACTCTTTTCCGATCCTCTTTGCCCACTTTTTGCTATCCTGTTCTACCTCATATTTACTTTTGGCAAAAACCTTTATTTCTCCCTCTTTGTGATAGAGAAATGCCTTGATCCCGGCTTCTTTTGCTCTGTAATAATCCGAAACAGCATGATCGCCGATGTGAAGGATATTCTTTGTTTCGCAATCCCGGATCAACCTTCGATAAAGGTTTCCGCTTCTCTTAGACAATCCGCTATCTCCGGACACATATATCCTCTCGTACCCGCGATAACCTGCTTTTTCCAGTATACGCTCTATCACTTCCGTCGGCAGATACATATCCGACGTGATCACAATGCGTTTGCCCAACCCCTGCAGATAACGATAGAACCGAAGCGCTTCGGGATTCGCATAGGTCTGTTGTATTTCCTGCTGAATCTCCTTTTGCTTTAGTTCCTCTGCGCTGTCATTTCCATAATGTTCCGCAACAACAGCATATATTTCATCCAGGGTAATGTCTTCCGCCGTTGACAGTGAACGCGTTTTGTGTTCAGCCTGCATCCGGACCTTCTTGAATTCTCCATCCTCAGGCACAATCAGATCAAAGATCTTCTCAGGCTTTCCTACCGTCCGAAAAATCAACGTATCAAACACATCAAAAGAAATCACTTCTGCTGCCAGTGCCGGACTGCAAAAGTGAAAACTTCTGCCCAAATAATAGTTCAATGATTTTTTCGCTATGTCTTTAATCAACATTTATGCTTACATTGCCCCGTCTTTCCGCCACAAAGCCACAATTGTAATGACCATCAGTTTGAGGTCCGTTTTGAGGCTCATTTCCGAAATGTACTTCAGATCCATCTCTACCCATTCGTCCCAGGGCACCAGCGCGCGACCGGCCACCTGCCAGATACAGGTGATCCCGGGCTTTACTGCCCAGCGTTGTTTCTCATACGGTTCGATCTCCTTATCCGTCGTCTGGATCGGGCGGGGCCCCACTAAGCTCATCTCGCCCATCAAAACGTTCCAAAACTGCGGCAGTTCGTCAATACTGGTCTTACGGATGAAATGTCCGACCTTGGTGATACGAGGGTCATCTTTGATCTTAAAGGCCAATCCGTTCTTGTCTTCATCCGTGATCACCGCGCCAACTTTTTTATCCGCATCCAGGCACATAGAGCGAAACTTGTGCATCGGAAAATACTTCAGATCCTTTCCATAGCGCTTTCCACTGTATACAGCTGCTCCCCCATCCTGCAGTTTAATGGCAATCGCCGTAACGATAAATACCGGCAGCAACAGGATCATTGCTACTGATGCCCCTACAATATCGATCAGACGTTTCGCTATCTTATAGGAAAGTGGTTTCTTCCGATACACTTCCCACATATCGATCCCTTCATACGCTCTGGGCAGCACATCGTTTTTATCACGCTTGCCCACATTAATAATCTCCGCCCAGGCTTCACCAATAGAATCCACCCGGTCTGCCGGAACCAATGCTGCCAGCAGCAGTGGAAAGATCGTATTTCCGGGGTTCAGCATACCTTTCTGTACCGTAAAGAATACCGCCGTGATCGTAATGATAAACATACGGAAGGTCTGCTTTTGCTGCATCAGGCGCCACTGCACCACCATATAGATCACCAGTCCCAGGATCAGCCCCACCAATCCGTAAATCAGATACAGTCTCGCATAGGAAGACTCCAGGAAATTCGTATCAGCCCCCTGTAAATAAAAGTATTTTTCCACATCCGCAAATTGTTCCAGATAGTTTCCAAAGAAAGAAAACGGCAGTGTCTGCATCAGCCTCTGCGGCACTTCCACTCTGCTCTCCAGGATTCCCATCAGCGGCAGTTTGCGAAGCCCATCCCAGCGGTCTTTATGATAAGTGATCACCAGCAAAAAATAGATACCGCCGATGCCCAGATAGGAAAAGCACATGATCTGGCGGAAGCGCTTCATAAGATTCTCCGGCAGCTTCCACTGTTTCTTATCACAAACAGAGCAGATTACTGCACCCAAAGTCGCTGCGAGCATCGAAACCATTGCCACACGGCCATCCACCAGCCACAGATTCACCAGACCGACAAAAGCGATCAGCAGGTATTCCGGCCAGTGCAGAATCCCGCTTTTCAAAAACATCAGGAGCAGCATGACAAAGCACATATAGGCCGCTGTAGCTGTAACGCCATAGAATCCCAGGGAGTGGCGGATCCTGCCATCGCGCTCCAGGTTGTACTCCGGTATCAGTCCGAAGATACAGATCACGGCAGTCAGGATGTACAAAATACTCACTATAGCAATGCTGTAATGCGCGATCCTGCGGAAATCCTTTTTATAGGACGCCACCAGCAAAAGCATCAGCATCAGGATCGTATGGTCATTCCATTCGTGCATATGGATAGAATAAAAAAAACCCAGCCCGATTCCTGCTAATGCCGGTATTCTCTCCCGCCAGTTCTTCATCTCCACGGTCACTGCATAAATTGCCGGGATCAGCATCAGCAGGCGGATATTATAGATTCCCTGAAAAAGCGCTTCGATCTGCACCTGCGAGAATCCTCTCAGCATCCCGGCTGCTGCGGTCTCAGCATATCCCGGGAACGGGGTGGTACGAAGCATCTCATATATCAGTTCCAGCGCAAGCAGAAGAAAATACAGCTTCTCCATCCCTCTTCCGCGCTTTTCTTTTGTATCTGTTTTGATAGATTTTGTTTTAACGGATTTTGTTTCCAAGGTTCACTTCTCTCTTCGGAATCATATTTTTATTTTCAACTTTTATACATATTTATAACAAATAGTATTTTACCACTTTTTCCTATATTGCACAATGTTTCCACGATCTATTCGTGCCTTTTTCTGCATAATTGATGAAAACTCACGCATCTTCCGTAAAAACTCAGCCAGCCTCATCGGATCATCGCTTTTTTAGCCCAATTCCTGATCCACTATTCCGTGTGACATGTGCCAATCGCCCGGGATGTCTTCCTGATCTGCATTTCTTCGATGAAGCAAACAAGCAGAAAGCTAAAATAAGCATAAGAAGAACATACTCCCATAGTTTCTTTATGTAGGGGGGCATCGATCCCGAAGTCTCTGTTCCCATTTAATTCCCTTTGCGATCTTTTTTATCCTATCAGCACTCTTATCCTGCATATAATAATCTGAAAGCTTAGCTTTTTTATATCGCATATACTCGTTATCCTTTGTTACTTCTACCAACAATGCCGTGAAATACTGCTCCCAGCTCATAAACTCCATACTGTTCGCATATCTCTCCGGGTTCTCAATTCTATCCGCATCAATTCCCTTTACCACTCCTGCCTTTAAAACAAGCCACTCAAATGATTCCGGGAGGAAAATCGCCAGTTTTCTCGGTCGTAGCTCCTGTTGCTCGACAATATCCGCAATTTCCGAACCAAACGCCGCTCCGTCCGCGATCACTACCACATTTTCCTCAGGATATCGGTTCATCACTTTGAAAATATTGCTCTTTCCCTCTGCAGATATGCAACGTATCCCCATTCGTTCCGCTTCATTCTTAAAAAACTGATACCCCGACCGTATATCCTCTGTTATGATAACCTCAGGAACAAAAGGAAGATTTCCGGCTCTCGGCCTGTCAAACATTCTGTCAATTTCCTGATATATCTTCTTAAACTTCTTATTCTTTGCTCCCCAAAGTTCGTAAATTTCATCCACACTGATAGGTAATTCCGCCAGATAATTCCTGGTAATAAGAAGATAATAATTATCACTTCCACGCAATACACGTGCAAATTCTTTCGACCTGATAAACTGACTGTCCTCATCAACAACAATAACCGCACCCGGATGATTCCTGATAACATTTTCCCATTCGTCACCGACAAGTGCGATCAAATCCCGATCGCAGGAAATCGTCACACCACTATTTCTACCAAAGCGGTTATATTCGTGGATCATCTCAAACAATGTAGTCTTTCCTCTTCCACTTTCACCTCTCAAAACAGTTATATTTCTACGGAGTTCAAATGAATATGAATTCCTGTTATTTCTTACTCTGATCTGAAATGCCCCTTTCATTTACATTCCCTCCCTCAGGTATTCTACACCTGCATTCAGGAACTCCTGCATATTGTGCGCCACAATGCTTTTACTATTCAAAATACGTACTTGAAACGGTTCTTTTCCAAAGTTCATTACATGAAACAGATTGATGGTAAAATCCTGTTCTTCCCCCAGCTCCAAAATCCATTTCGCACAATTATCCCCACAATTTGATGCATTAAATACTTTCCCGGGGAAGTGTTTCATTAGAATAAGCGCCTTCACCCCCCCCGATAATTGAAGCGGCGAGATATTCCCCAACACCGGACTATTGATGATATTTGCATCCACCACTTCAGAGCGATCCACATCCATTATCACCTTACGTGCAAATTCATCTGTTATCCATTCATCTTTATATCGATTCTTAAAAAAAACTGATGTATTGTATATAGCGTTTTTTTTGTCTCCAAACCATACCCTTACCATATAATTAGCTCCCCGATCAATAATTTCCCCTTTTCGCGGTACCTGGTACGTGGTTCGAGTAGAGAGTATAAATGCCCATCGTACAAGGTAATATTTTATCACTTTTACGCATTTTTCACAATGTTTGTGCGTTCCACCCGAGCCATTCCCGCATATAAAATGAAATCTCACACATCCTCCGTCAAGAAACTCAGCTGTTCCAGTACTTCCACCCTGGCCGTGAGCATGGTCTTTTCATCCGAGCCCCGTACATGCCGGGACTTCAGGTACTGCATCCCGCCCCGCAGATTGGAGGATACCAGCTCCATCGTATAGATATTGTTGAACCGGTCATAGATCGAGTTTCCGCCCAGGCCGGTCAGGCAGATCAGCTGCACATTCGACTTTTTCGCCACTTCCATCATCGGAATCAGCAGATGTGATGCATTCGTGGTGGCAAATGGGTTATCCATGATCAGCACTTTGCTCTCGTTCTTCTCCGAGAACAGATCTGTTTCCTCACGTCTTGCATAGTACATCAGCGCCGAGAGCACAACAAAGGCCGACAGGAATCCTTCCCCTCCGGAGTTCCGGGATACATCTGCCCAGCTGATCGGATATTCACGCTCTTTTTCGATCTTGTTCAGCCTGATTTGCACATTTGCACTGCCCACCACTGCATTATAGAGCACACGTGTGGTGATCCTGCTGCCGATAAATTCCTGGATCGGTTTATTCTCCTCCAGCAGCGCCACACAGTTGCCCAATACCTCGTCGATAAAATCCCCCACCCGCTGCCGGTAAAGCGCTTCGTTTTCCTCCCATACCGGCAGTATGATCCGCAGCATCTTTACCGGTTTTTCCCGCAGATGAATGGTCGAATTGGCATCGATCCGTCCCAGCTGCTCGTGCACTTCAGAGATATAGTCCGTAAGCATCCCAACGATCTCTTCTTTTTCCCGCTCGATCAGCTCGATATCCACCATCAGCTTGTCCAGTCCGGCGGTATAGGCCGCAATGGAGGTCTCCAGCTGACGTGCTGTTTCTGCCGGCTGCTCTGTCTGCGAGCGCAGCGCCTGTACGGACTTGCGGTATTCCTCCTGCGCAAAACGCTCATCTGCCAGCAGATCTTCCAACAGCTTCTCCAGATGCCGCCGTTTTCGCTCACAGATCTCCGACAATCGCCGATATTCCTTCCGAAGCTGCGCCTGATGTTCGCTCAGTTCCTCGTCGCTCCATTCTCCCGGATCCGCCGCAAAACCTTCCGCACTTTCGGTATCCTCATATTCCGCCAGGGCATCCAGATTGGAGCGTACCGCTGCAAGGCGTTTCTCGATCCTGTGCAGCTGCGCAATAAGATCTTTCTGTTCCTGCTTCTTCAGTGCGATCTCTTCCTCCGGATTACGGTCTTTGATCTCTTCTTCCGCCAGCAGTTCCTCTTCGCCCAGCTCTCCTTTCAGCTTTACAAAGCCCCGTTCCCTGCGGTCCTCCAGTACCGCCAGCTGCTTTTCTTTCCGGTTGCATTCCGCTTTTTTCTGTTCAGCCTCATTTTTGATGCGTTCCAGGATCTCTTCCAGCTGCTCACAGCGTGCGGCATCATAGCGTACACCTGCCCATTCGGCCGGCTGCAGACCTGACTTTTGGGCGCGCCTTTTTTGTTCCTTCTCTGCTTCGGATAAGCGTGCTGCCGCCATCTGCTCCTGTTCCTCCAGCAGCTTCTGCTCCACACCGATCTCTCTGGTGATCGCCTCAAACCGCGCTTCCTTAAGGATCTTCTCCTCTTCACTCCAGTCAGCTGCGCACGCCTCATATGCTTCGTAAATATGAAAACTCTTTTCGTTCTCTTTTTTCTCACTCTCGATACGGTGTCGCCGGGACAGTGATTCCATTTCCAGTTCTGCCAGTTCCCGCAGGCGGCGTTCGTTCAGTTCCAGTTTCTGCGCTGTCTGCTCCGCTTCTTTCCGCTTTGCATCCAGCTCCTCCAGATGTTCCTGATAAGCATCATATGCCAGCGTAAAAGCTGCAAACTCTTCCGCCCTGCGGCGCATCTCTCCCAAAGCTTCTTCCGCCGCTGCCAGCTGCACGCGGATCCCTTCGTCTTCTTTTTCCAGTTCCGTCCTGCGCTCCCGGATCTTCTGCACCAGGCCTTCCGCCTCCTGTCGTTGCTGCACATTCTCCGCGACCGCTTCTCCGCTCTGCTTCCAGACGGCTGCATCCAAGCGCTGAGCCTCCAATTCCGCCAGTCGTGCCGCATACTCCCGGTATTCCTCGTTTCGCTGCAGGATCCGACTGCGATACGTCTCTGTTTCCTTCTCCAGTTCGCCGATATACTCTGTCAGCTTTCGTTCACTTAACAGCCGTTCATCAAACCACAGATAAAAACTTACCCCCGGAAAACAGATCACTGCCGCATTTTCCGCTGTTTTCTCTGCCTCCAGTTCCTCACGCAGGATCAATGGCACCGGCGAGGCACACGCTACCGGATCCTCACATTTTTGCAGCCGTTCCAGATCTGTGCTGGATACGATCAGGGCATAAGGCAGAAACGGATGTGCTGCTGCCAGCTCCCGGTTTTCCCTCTCCTTCCTGCCGTTCTTTTTCAGCCACTCACTGCCGTAGACATAAGAAATACCTTCGCGTTCCAACAATTCCAAAAAGGCCGGCTCGATCTCCGTCATCCGTCCTGCCTTCAGCCTGCGCACACGCTCTTCCAGGATATGCTGACGTTCCACACAGCCGCTGCGATCCCGGTCCGATTCCTCCATGCGGCGCTTTATCGTCTCCGCCAGCTTTTCTTTATCAAAAACTGCTTCCGGGCTCAATCCAAACAGCCGGATCAGCTTTTCCCTCTGTGCCTTCTCTTTCTCCAGTCTCTCCTGCTGCTCCTTCAGTCGCTCCCCCGTCTGCTTAAGTTCCGCTTCCTTCTTCAGCGCTTCTTCCAGTTTATGTTCGGAAGCCCGCTGTTCTTCCCGGATCTCCTGCCGCTTCTTAAGCTGTTTTTTGCACTCCCGCTCTGTTTCTTCCAGTTCTTTGGCATAAGCATCCGCTGCGATCGTGAGCGCTCCCTCTTCATACATACCCACAATATTCCGCTGCCAGGACATGTCATATCTGCGGTTCATGCGCTCTTCCGTCTCATCAAAGGCTCGCACTGCCGCCTCCAGTGCACCGCAGGTCTTACTCAGCTGATCTTTTTTCTTTTGCAGTTCCGCTTTTTGCAGCTCTTTCTGCTCTTTTTCCGCCGCTCGATGCTCATTCTCTTCCCGCAGCGTATTTTCCTGCGTCTCCAGCACCCGCAGTTTTTCAGCATACCACGCCTTCAGCCCACCGCCCAGAGTTCTGCGCTCCGGCTCCAGATCCCCGCTCTTTTCCAGCAGGATCCGCAGGCGTTCCTTTGCCAGCTCATACTCGCGTCTCGCTCCGTCCGTCTTTTCCTGCAGCCTCGCGCACTCCTGCACGGCCAGCTCCCGTTTGGTATCCGACATTTTTCGCTCTATCGAATCCAGCTCCGCCTGCAGCAGTCCGATATACGCTCCGGTCTGTTCGATCTCTCTTAAGATCCCGTAGATCTCCGCCGACAGCTTCCCCCATTCCAGCCGGTGCAGCTCTTCCGCCAATGCGTGCTGTCTCATCTCTGCGGTATCGCGCTTATTCTCTTCCTGTCCCTGCAGGCCTTTCAGCGCTGTTTTGTATGCACCGATCCTGCCGGCACACTCTGTTTTATCCCCATCACTATTCAGATATTCCGCCGTACTGTTCTGCACGCCTTTCAGTTCTTCCAGAAACGCCAGGATCGTATCCCTGCTCTCCAGCTTGGCGCGATTGTTCCGAAACTGCCCCGCCTGCTTCTCCAGGATTGACTGAAATCCCTTGATCCGCTTACTCTCCCGGTTCAGCTTTTCATCCACGGAGCCCAAAAACCATTCCTCTACCAGTTCCTTTTCATTGCGGCATTTCGCAAACAGTTCTGCCAGACCGGCTTCTCCGCGGTTGATCCGGTAGATCACACTCTCCCATTCGGACGAATCGATCCGATATTCCCTCAAACGATCGAAGTACTGTTTTGCCTGTGCCTGCTGGTTCATATCATAAAGATAAAAATCCTTGCTGCGGTCCTTGCGGTATTCCTCAAACATCTGCCGGCAGGTTCCAAAGCCTTTCAGCGTACTTTTCCCATGCTCTTTTTCCACCACTTCCAGACGGTGGATATCGTAGATGCACGCCTCCCGGTACTCCGCGATAAACTGCAGATGTTCCAATGCATTGGCATCTTCCGGATCCTGGTTCTTACGCACCATCATACCGGTCAGCACATAACCCGCACCATGGTCGAGCATCCACTCCACCAGCACAAACGTCGGCTTCGATGAGGTAAAGAAGCTCTCAAACGGGCGCTTATTCAGCAGGCGGTACTGCTTATGCACGAAGGGCGCGATCATCATCTGGATCAGCACGCTCTTACCGCCGCCGTTGTCCATGGTCATCAGCGTATTGACACCGTTCATCAGGAAGGTCTCGTCACTGACCAGGTTCAGATTGTTATTATAGTTCAGATTGATGATGCGAACCGCATTGATCCTGCTCATACTTCCCCTCCGATGATCCGTTTCAGTCTGCTGTAATGGTTCTGGTTCAGCAGATTCCAGTCCATAAAACTGTCCAGCTTTCTGGTCGTGCGTATGATCTCGTCTTCCTGCACATACTCGATCAGCCCCTGCTCATCCAGAAAATGCAGGATCCCGTTTAAAAAGCCTTCTTTTGTGGTCTTCTGCCGGGAACCCTCCACGGAACGGAGCGCTTCATACGCCTGCAGCATATCCGAGAATGCGATCCCTGCCAGATCCTGCGACTCTTCGTCCATCCGCTCAGCACCTTCCCGCAGATAATCCGCCATATGATTCTGCAGGTCTGCGGTGCGCAGGTAATCTCTGGTACGGCTGCTCACGCCCTGGCCATCATAGAATTCCATCAATAGTACCAGAATGGCAAACTGCGCCAGATAATAATCCCGGTTCGTCCCCTTCGAGCTGACCAGCAGATCCTTCAGCTGTGCGCGGGAATAACCGAGAAACGTATTGTCCGTATCCGGGATCAGATAGATCGTGGAACCATACTGCTCCACACTGCTGTGTGCCGCCTCTCCCTGTGATTTCACCAGATTCTGCACCTCCGGGCTTTCCGCATAGGCCATATACAAGCGCGCATCAGCCTCTTCCGACAGCTCGTGATGCATCAGCAGATAGTAAAAGATCTCCTGGCTGAGCCGTATCTCATTTTTCTCGTATGCCATTTTTATTCCTCCGTTACGCGGATCAGCAGATTGGAACAATGAATGCTTTTCATCTTTCCGTCCGCATCCGGCACATTTTCAAACACAACTGTCTTTCCGTCATCGATCCGATAAGCCTCAAAACACTTAAGCTTCTTTCTCTCCTCCCGGAGATTCAAAAGCATCGTTCCGAGCTGAAACTCCGTCGGCTCTTCCGTCAGATTCTCCTGCTGTTCTTTTTCCAGCTCGTCCAGATCCAGCCGCTGCTTCCTGAGCATCTCTACCAGGATCTCTTTAAAGATACCCACCTCCGGGATCGCCGTTTTCTTCAGCCGCGGACGTTCCGCAAGTTTTTCGTTCAGCCGCTCCAGTGTGATCTCGCCGCCCTCTTCCATCGTCTGCCGCAGGATCACCCGCAGACTGTCCTCGTATTGCTTCAATCTCTGCCGGATCCGTTCTTTTTGCTGCTCCAGCCACTCTTCGCTGCCGTCTTCCAGCAGCTCTTCCTCTTTTTCCTGCTTCGTCCGTCGCAGCGGCTGTTGAGGCTCCAGTACCTTTCCCGGATGAAAGATCTTGCCCGGATCATTGCAAAAGAGCGGATGCAGAAAATCCTCCAGGTATTCCAAGCCTTCCGGATGCGCTGTCAGCGGTTCAAACAGATCGGTCCGGATGGAGAAACGCTTGATATAGCGCACTCTGGTCAGCAGATCCAGTTCCTTTTCGTACAGGTCTTTCAGGTCATAATGCAGATTCAGCACTTTCTGGTGTTCTTCAATGGAGCGTTTCAGGTACTGCTCGATGATCCGTAAATTGGCCAGATTCTCCTCTTCTTTCTCGGTCAGCGCCCGCTCATGGATATCCAGTTTTTCCAGTGCCCGTTCCTTGGCCCGCACATCCTCCCGATATTCTTTGAGGTCCTTCTGTGTTTTCTCTACCGTCCCCAGGTTCTCCCCGCAGATGGCCTCATACTCGCTCACCGAATAGTCCAGCGCATTCCGCCGCACCCTGCGCATCGTTTCTTCGATCTTCTGCACCTGGATACGGATCTGGTTGAATACTGTCTTGACCGCATCTGCTGCCTTATCATAGCTCTGCTTTTCCAGATGCAGCTTAAAGATCATCTCATAGATCGAGAGTTTCATATTGTTCTCGATCTCCAGTGTGGACAGCATCAGATTGTACCCGTCATCCGTCAGATAATAAGAGATACGGTTCAGACCGTCTTCCTGCGTACGTATCGTATTGGCGATAAAGCTTACCGGCAGCTGCAGCGTAGTTCCCTCTGTGAAATTCACCGCCTCAAACGTCATTGGCCTGCCGTCATTAGATAAAATCGTATTGATGATGAAATCACAAAGCGCATGGCATTCCTCATACCCCATCGGCCGGTGCAGATAATCCTTATTGAGCCCATCCAGAAATGCTGTGATATCGTCAATGGTACAGATCTCTTCCCTCAGCGATTCCTCCATCACAAAAAGAAGTACTGCAAAGAGTACATTCATTTGTGCATCCACGGTCTCAAAACCGCAGTCCTTCCAGATCTGTTTCTGGGAACTGGCGGTGATCAGGCGTACATACCGCCCTACGTGACGCATACGGTCTTCAAATTGTTTCAGGAAATCGTATTGCATGGATTCCTCCGAAGGTCCGAAATATTGATGATCTCTTGTGGGATATACTTACCGTCTTCGAGGATTTCTTTCATCTGCCGGATCTCCTCACTCGAAAACACCTCCCAAAAGCTGCCCCCGATTGTTTTGTTTTGCTGTGTTTCGCAGTCCGGAAGAAAGTCTTTCCCTTTTTGCCACGCGATCCGGAGCATTTCCAGATAGGCCTCCCGGTGTGGTCGTATCCCGCACTGTGTTCCAAACAAAGCCTCCAGCTGCTCGTAGATTCGGATACCTTCATAATCCAGATCTCCGAAGTACAGGATCCTGTTCTGCGGATGACGCATATACTCCTCCATACAGAAGAAGAAATCCTCAAAGGAACGCAACACGCCTTTTCCGGCACCATAGATCACGCTCCGGATCTCCTCCGAAAAAATAAACCGTCCTCCTTCCATCAGAAAACGGCGCATCGTGTAAAAAGTATCTTTGTTTTCCAGAATGAGTATTCCCTGCGGTATGCTATGATCTGCACTGTAATATGCCAGTGGCTCGGTGGTTCGGTAGATATTCAGATTCTCTGCTTTCAGCCCGCAGTGACTCAATAGTTTATTTCCCTGCTCTCTCTGCAGGAATTTCTCACGCCCCCAGATCTGAACGCTGCGTTCATTTAAGGATACGGTATCTTTTAACGCCTCCTGCTCTTCCATCAGAAAGCGGTTTAACTTCAATACATGCTCCCGCTCTCTTTGATAGTTTGCCAGGTGGTTCAGATAATAGCCGGTATTGATCTTTGGTGAGATCCGAAACAAAAGCTCTTCCTTTAGTTTCTCCTTGTCTGTGGTTTCTTCCTCGATCTCCCAATACGCCGTACAGAGCGCCGGGCGGCGTCCGTTCAGCGGCGCACGTTTCACCGGGATCAACTTCCCGGATTGCAAAAGACCTGCTATATATTCATATTGCTTTTGATACTCAATCTCACCGCTTGCCTGCAGCAGGGTATCCAATACTATCTTTTTCATGAATATCCGTTTTATCCGATCAACATAAACTTGGTGCAATAATCCGTCAGCTGTTCTCCGGTGACGCCATTAATCTTGACATTTCTGCTCCGATATTACCGATCTGGGTATATAGAGACATTTTAATCCAGCGATCATTATCCATAATCCCCTTATGAATCAAATTGTTAAAATCCATTCCTTCTTTACCATACTATCATCCAGGATAATCTCTGAAATGCGAAAAATATCTTCTTTCGCCACTTTGCTTTTCAATATCTGCACTTCTTTTTCCTCCGTCAGTTCAAAATATCTCTCTATATATTATCATATTTTTTATTCTGCTTCTACCTTTTCATAAGCTGCTCATCACAGTATTTAGCACGCCAGAAAGAACTATCCTGTCTTGTAACACCGTGCTTGGAATTATTTCTCAAAACAACACATAGTTCACATAACAAAAAAGCCACCAAATATGGGGATTCCGGACCGCTGGTCTTCTATATCAAGTAGTTGACAGGAAAGCATTTTTCCTCTATTATTCATCATTGTTTCGGGAGTCGACCGAGACCGGTAACGGGTAGTTCCTGTTATCTATTTCATCGCTAATTTGATAGTGGCATAAACCGGTCGTCTGTAGTTTCAGCGATTTTGGCACATCTCATTTTCCAAGTTCTCACCCCTGATTTTGGCCGCAATGTCACCCATCAAAAGCGCCTAACAGCAAAACAGATCATGAAGATATTCTGCGTGTTGTTTTTCAATTGCCCGGGATGTCTTCTTAATCTGCGTTCATTCGGATCATATCTAAAAATTCAGCATCCTACACATTTTTACTTGCGTGTTTTTGTGTATAATGTTATACTCGTTCCGTTTGTTGGTTTTCTATTTGGAGGAAAAGGATAATGAAGCAGAAACGAGAAGACATCCGTAATGTGGCGATCATCGCCCATGTAGACCACGGTAAAACCACTCTGGTGGATGAATTGCTGAAGCAGAGCGGCGTATTTGAGGCGCATCAGGAAGTAGTGGAGCGCGTCATGGACTCCAACGATATCGAGCGCGAGCGCGGTATCACCATTCTGTCCAAGAATACAGCCGTGAATTATAACGGCACCAAGATCAATATCATCGACACCCCGGGACACGCGGATTTCGGCGGCGAAGTAGAGCGCGTGCTGAAGATGGTAAATGGTGTCATCCTTGTAGTCGACGCATTTGAAGGCCCGATGCCGCAGACCCGTTTCGTTTTGGGCAAGGCCATGGATCTGAAGCTTCCGGTCATCGTATGTATTAATAAGGTAGACCGTCCGGAGGCACGCCCGCAGGCTGTCATCGACGAAGTACTGGAACTGCTCATCGATCTGGGCGCTGACGACGATCAGCTCGACTGTCCTTTCGTTTTTGCATCTGCCAAGGCCGGTACCGCATCTCTGGATGTGGATACCGCAGGCAAGGATATGATGCCGTTGTTTGAGACGATCCTGAAGTACATCCCCGCTCCGGAAGGTGATCCGGATGCCGGCACGCAGATCCTCATCAGCACCATTGATTACAATGAATATGTCGGCCGTATCGGTGTCGGCAAAGTGGATAATGGTTCCGTAAAGGTCAATCAGGAAGTGGTGATCGTCAACCATCACGATCCGGACAAGGTTCGTAAGGTAAAGATCAGCAAGCTGTATGAGTTCAACGGTCTGGAAAAGGTTGCCGTAGATGAAGCACAGATCGGTGCGATTGTGGCTGTTTCCGGTATTTCCGATATCCACATCGGTGATACCATCTGCGATCCGGAGCATGTGGAAGCTATCCCGTTCCAGAAGATCTCCGAGCCGACCATCGCGATGAACTTCATCGTAAACGACTCCCCGCTGGCCGGTCAGGAAGGCAAGTATGTCACCAGCCGTCATCTGCGCGATCGTCTGTTCCGTGAGTTGAACACTGATGTATCCCTTCGTGTAGAAGAGACCGATACCACCGAGGCATTCAAGGTTTCCGGCCGTGGTGAGCTGCATCTGTCCGTCTTGATCGAGAATATGCGTCGTGAAGGCTATGAATTTGCCGTAAGCAAGGCGGAAGTGCTCTATCACGAGGATGAAAACGGCAAGAAGACCGAGCCGATGGAGCGTGCTTATGTCGATGTTCCGGAAGAATTCTCCGGTGCGGTTATCGAGAAACTGAGCACCCGCAAGGGCGAGCTCTTGAATATGGGCACCGCAAGCGGCGGTTACACCCGTCTGGAGTTTATGATCCCGTCCCGTGGTCTGATCGGCTATCGTGGCGAGTTTATGACCGATACCAAAGGTAACGGTATCTTAAATACCATTTTCGAAGGCTATGCACCGTTTAAGGGCGAGATCAGCTATCGTAAGCAGGGCTCTCTCATCGCTTTTGAAACCGGCGAATCCGTTACTTACGGTCTGTTCAATGCTCAGGACCGCGGTAATCTGTTCATCGGACCGGGCGAGCGTGTATACGCCGGTATGGTCATCGGTGAGAATCCAAAGCAGGAAGACATCGAGCTGAATGTCTGCAAGAAGAAACAGCTGACCAACACCCGTGCTTCCGGATCGGACGATGCTCTGAAACTCACACCGCCCAAGATCATGAGTCTGGAGCAGTCCCTGGAATTCATCGGCACGGATGAGCTTTTGGAGGTAACACCGAAGCACCTGCGTATCCGCAAGAAGATCCTGGATGCTACCCAGAGAAAGCGCGCGATGATCTCTGCACAGGCGAAGGCAGCGAACTAAAGAGATATTATGAACACCCGGTTGGTATATTCGACCGGGTGTTTTTTGATATACACAGTTCATAAATTGTGAGGTAAAAAGCTGTGTTATATCACCGTTTCCCCCTCATCCGCCTTTCAGGGAACGGTTCTACTATACTCGCAAGTTCGTTAAGTAAGAACTAGTTTTCCCCCACAAGCGTTGGGAAGGCAAGAAACCCCTGCACGGTTTTTATACACAAAAAAAGAACCGGAATGTTCTGCAACACTTCCGGTTCTTCTTCTCTTAATTTCGATTATCTATCAGTCGATCTCTACGATCCAGCCTTCCGGCGGATTGATGCGTCCCATCTGGATGCCGGTCAGGGTCTCGTACAACTTCTTGGTGATCGGTCCCATCTCGTCCATACCGCTCGGGAAGCAGATCTCCTTGCCGTGATCTACGATCTTGCCTACCGGAGAGATTACTGCTGCCGTGCCGCACAGACCGCACTCTGCAAAATCCTTTACTTCATCGAAGTGGATCTCTCTCTCTTCCGCTTCCAGTCCCAGGTATTCTCTGGCAACGATCATCAGGGAACGTCTTGTGATGGACGGCAGGATGGAATCGGACTTCGGTGTTACAACCTTGCCATCCTTGGTCACAAACAGGAAGTTTGCGCCGCCGGTCTCTTCTACCTTGGTACGGGTAGCTGCGTCAAGATACATATTCTCAGCATAACCAGCCTTGTGTGCTTCTACGATCGGGTGCAGGCTCATTGCATAGTTCAGACCTGCCTTGATATTACCGGTTCCGTGAGGTGCTGCACGGTCAAAATCACTTACGCACAGAGTCAACGGCTTTGCACCGCCCTTGAAGTACGGTCCTACCGGAGTACAGAAGATACGGAACTGATACTCGGTTGCCGGCTTTACACCGATAACCGGGTTGCTGCCGAACATATACGGGCGAAGGTACAATGTAGCACCGGATCCGTAAGGCGGAACATATGCTGCATTTGCCTTTACAACTGCCTTTACTGCTTCCACGAACTTATCCTTCGGGAACGGCGGCATTTCCAAACGCATAGCGGTGTTGTACATACGCTCAGCGTTCAGATCCGGGCGGAAGGTAACGATACGGCCGTCTTCTGTAGTGTACGCCTTCAAACCTTCAAAGCAAGTCTGCGCATACTGCAGAACACCTGCGCACTCATTCAGAACGACATTGGCATCCGTTGTCAGACCGCCTTCATCCCACTTGCCATCTTTAAAGTTGGACACATAGCGCTGTTCCGTCTGTACATAGCCAAACCCTAATGATGCCCAGTCAAGATCTTTCTTTTCCATAACTCTAAGACTTCCTTTCCATAACAGTATAGTGAAGTTATCATATATTTTTTTAGTTTACAACCAGCATTTGGCTGTGTCAAGAAATACACCGTTATTTCTTTCGGTTATACCTGACAAACCGGTATTCCAGATCAAAATAGGTCTCTTCTTCCCCTTCAGCAGTCATCTCCCACTCCAGATCCTCATCCAGATTCGGAAAGAAGGCATCTGCCTGATACTCGTGATCGATCTGCGTCACATGAGCGGTATCGCAATAAGGCAGCATCTGCCGGTAAATGCTCTCCCCGCCAATGATATACACATCCTTGGAGGGATACTTTTTCAGTTCTTCCAGCAATTCTTCGATAGAATGCACTACTGTGGCGCCTTTTACCTGAAAATTCCTGTCATGGGATAAAATAACGTTCTTGCGGTTCGGCAGCGGCTGCTTCTGCGGGAAAGTATCCAGCGTCTTACGCCCCAGTACCACTACCTTGCCGGTCGTCTCCTGGCGAAACATCTTGTGATCCTTCGGAATGCTTACCAACAGTTCCCCGCGGTTCCCGATGCCCCAGTTGCTATCTACTGCTACGATGATATTCATGTATCTTCTCCTACTGTAAATTCATGTTTAGCGGTAAACAAATGGCTTCCCCCTTCTAGGGGGAAGCTGACTGATGAGGGGCTATTCTCCGGTCAATCTCCCCCTCATCCGGCCTTCGGCCACCTTCCCCCCGGAGGGGGGAAGGCAGTATAAACA
>CAMJAP010000034.1 GCA_946403625.1 uncultured Lachnospiraceae bacterium | reverse complement strand
CGGGGGTCTCAATCGGGCACATACGTCCGTAATGTGTATAGTGTACGTCTCGAACTTCGAAACCTGCACGATCTCGGGAAAGACCGCCCGGTCCCAACGCGGAAAGACGACGCTTGTGTGTCAATTCACCCAACGGGTTGTTCTGATCCATGAACTGGGACAGCTGGGAAGATCCGAAGAACTCCTTCACTGCTGCCTGTACCGGCTTGATGTTGATCAGGCTCTGCGGGGAAATGTCCTCGCTTGCGTGTGCATCGTGTGTGGTCATACGTTCACGAACGACACGCTCCATACGGGTCAGACCGATACGATACTGGTTCTGCAGCAATTCGCCGACCGCACGGATACGACGGTTGCCCAAGTGATCGATGTCGTCCGGGTTGCCGATGCCATGCTCCAGAGTCACTACATAGTTGATGGAAGCCAGGATATCGCTCTTGGTGATGTGCTTCGGGATCAGATCCAGCACGTTCTCCTTGATCGCCGACTGAATGCGATCCGGCTTTGCACCGTACTCGCGCAGCAGCTTCTTCAATACCGGCCAGTATACCTTTTCATTGATTCCCAGTGCCTTGGCATCCACATCCAGCCACTCCTCGATGTCTACCATCAGGTTGGAGATGACCTTTACATTTCTGTCTTCGGTCTGGATCATTACATATTCTACCGCGGAGTTCTGGATCATGTTTGCCAGTTCTGCATCTACCTTGGTACCGGCAGTAGCGATTGCCTCGCCGGTAAACGGATTCAGAACATCTTCCGCAAGCACATGGCCCACGATACGGTTCATATAGGAAAGTTTCTTGTTGAACTTGAAACGGCCTACCTTTGCAAGGTCGTAACGTCTTGCATCAAAGAAGGTTGCTGTTACATAGCCCTCTGCGCTTTCCATGGTAAACGGCTCACCCGGACGTACTTTGTTGTACAGTTCCTTCAAGCCTTCTTCATAACTCTTGCAGCTGTCCTTCTCAAAGGACTTGGTGATCTTGGGTTCGTCACCGAAGAAATCGATGATCTCTTCGTTGGTTCCCAGACCGATCGCACGCAAAAATACGGTGATAGGCACCTTTCTGTTACGGTCGACACGAACATAGAAGATCTCCTTGTCGTCCGTTTCGTACTCCAGCCATGCACCTCTATTCGGAATCACCTGTGCAAAGAATTTGGGGTTACCTGTTTTCTCATCCTTCTGGATATCATAGTAAACACCCGGGGAACGAACCAACTGGCTGACGATAACACGCTCAGCTCCGTTGATCACGAAGGTACCGTTCTCCGTCATCAGCGGGAAGTTGCCCATGTAGATCTCGTGCTCGTGAAATTCGTCCTTCTCCTGATTGTGCAAACGCACCTTCACCTTCAGCGGGGCTTCATAAGTCAGGTCCCGCTCTTTGCACTCGTTGATCGTGTGCTTGATCTCGGACTTGTCCAGCTTGAAGCTGACGAAATCCATCTTCAGCTTGCCGCTGTAATCCGTGATCGGAGAAATGTCATCGAAAGCTTCCCTGAGTCCCTCGTCCAGGAACCACTTGTAGGAATCCTTCTGCACCTCGATCAGGTTGGGCATATCCAGAACTTCTTTTCTTCTGGAATAGCTCATACGTGTGCTGTTACCCTTTACGACAGGTCGTATTCTGTTTTTTTCCATACCGGCATCCACTCCATTCGTATGATATTGTTACGACGGTTAGAACGCGTCAAAACGCATAAAAAGACGAAAAGTGTAGAATTTCCCCACTTTTCCATAATGACGCATTTTCCAATATAACACTAATCCAAATGTTCGTCAACTAAAACTTCAAAAACTTTTTTATTCACCCAAAGCGATGGAATCGTACTCGATCGAAGCGATGGTTCCGTCATCGTTTAAGATGAACACCAGCTTCATCCCGCCCTTGGTGTAAGACAGCTTATGGCCGTCCTCTTCATAATCTTCGCCGTACACGGAGATCACTTTTTCCTTATCCATGGAAAGGTCTACGCCTTCCGGAGTCTTTACATTATCCGTTTTTAACAGGATGTAGTAAATACGGTCGATATCGCCGTCCGGCCATGTATTGATCTCGTAATCCGCAAAGGTATAGAAATGTGCCATACCCTGTGCCGCACAACTCTCCTCTTCATAATGAGAATACTCGCCCAAAGAATCCAACACCGTGCTGACATCCATATCCGGATACAGGCTCACGCCCGAGATCTCAAACACATAGCCTTCCGGTGCTGCCGTCTCCGTAACTGCTGCCGCATCTCCCTCTCCGGCTGCCGGCGCTGTCTCTGCCGTCTGTGCCGCCGTAGGTGCTGCAGCATTTCCTGCGTCACCGCCGATCGTCTTGACTTCCTCGCCGCATCCTGCCAGGCTCATTGCCAGCACGCCTGCCGCGAGCACCACGCTCATCTTCGTTTTCATCGTTTTATCTTCCTCCTTCAATTATTTACCTATTCTTCTTTCACCGGAAGTCCCGCTGCCAGCCGCGCTTCCTGCTGTGCGCGTTCCGCATCGTACGCAGCCGCCTTCTCCTCCCAGATGGCTGCCACCGCCGCATCTCCCCTGCGGTCGGGTACTGCAAAATCTTCCGATAAGATCCGTCCGAAATATCCGGCCAGTTTTTCCGCACCGGCCAGATTCAGGTGCAGGCCCGCATCGTAAGTATCTGTTGCAAAATCCAGCCCATACGCTTCCGGATTCTCCAGGAAGTTGTAATACGGCAGGTTGTACTTTGCCGCATACTCTTCTACCTGCGCCTCCCACTCATCGTACCAGTGGGGCATCAGGCTGGGCGCCTTTACCAGGATCAGCTGCACACCGTTCTCCTCACACAAAGTGCGCATCTTATCCAGATACAGCCAGGCATTGTCGCCGAATTCGTAATTGCCCAAAGGTCTGGGGTCGGGAATATTTTCCGCCGGCCGCACATCCACACGCATATAATAGCCGCTGTGCGTCACCTTATCCCGCCTAAAGAGATAGTTCACATCGTCCGCATTCAGTTCCTGCCATCTGGAATGATAGCGCAGGATCGGGAACACATAATCCGCAAAGGACTCTTCCGGCAGCATCGATGCCTTGATGGCATCCACTTTGCTCTGCGACCAGCGCATCCCGTCGATGGTCATACGGTTGTAGGTCTCCTTCTGCGGCGTGTCGTATTTTAGCGACAGCACATTGAAGACAAAGGCCTGCGGTTTCTCGTAACGCAGCGTATCCTCCATTAAATAGTAGGACTGCCAGATCAGCTGCTGGGCGCTGCCGCGGATGTAGCTGTTGATGCCGTAGTCCCTCCACAGCGTCACTGTGGAGATGTTCTCATACAGTTCGCAGTCACCCACAAAGACCACATCGTGGTTCATGGTCTCCTGATAGAACTCCGCCGTCATCGCGCCTTCCACGATGCCGTGCATATATTTGGGCATCAAAAGCCGCTGCAACAGCCAGAGGGTCGTTACGATGATTGCGACGGATATGAGCCCGCAAGCGAGCGCTTTTACAGAAGGTTTCTTTTTCATTATTCCCCTAAAACTGGTTATAGATAAACTGCGAAGCATCGAATCCGATGCCGTAGGCGCCGAAGATCAGCACGATCAGAAACAGACCGTACCAGATCACAAAGCGCAGCGGATAGGCCAGCCCGGCGATGCGCTCCCGTACGCTCTTTCTTCTCTGCAGCAGGCTCACCAGCAGAATCAGCGCCGTACCGGCGATCACCACGGCATAGTCCTGTACCGATAGCCCCAGTTCCAGCAGACTGCCGTTTGCCAGGTCTGCCCAGTTGCGGGCACTCACCATACTGCCAAACATCCTGATCGTCAGCGGCACATCCCGGTAACAGTCAAACAAACGCAGGGTGCTGACGATGAGCAGGGTTCGTCCGATCCGGAAGGCATCCCACCAGCGCTTGCCTTCCACTTTGGTATGCGCATGGAACCAGCGGTAGAACGGCTCCAGTTCCTGCGAGATGAGCAGCACCACGCAGTTGCCCAGGCCCCATACGATGAAGTTCCAGCTTGCACCATGCCAGATACCGGTCGCAAACCATACGATGAAACAGGACAGATATACCGGCACGCGCTTGCCCACCGCATCCCCCAGATGCTTTCTGGACCAGCGGCTGGTATTTAACATAAACCGGCTGACCGATACCGGATAAAAGATATAATCCGTAAACCAGGAACCCATGGTAATGTGCCAGCGATTCCAAAACTCTTTCAGATCCTTGGAGAAATACGGGCGCTCAAAGTTTTCCTTCACACCGATCCCCAGGGTCTGCGCGATACCGATGGTGATATCGATGCCGCCGGTGAAGTCGCAGTACAGTTCCACCGCATAAAATACCATTCCGGCAAACACAAAAGCTCCGTGATAGGTCTCCGGTGCTCCGATGATCGTCGTCACCGCACCCAGCAGCCGGTCCGCGATCACCATCTTTTTGAAATAGCCCCACAGCACCCGCTGCAGTCCAAATGACACCGTCTTTTTCTCAAACGGATGCTCCTTATACAGCCCTTCCGCCAGATCATCAAAACGGCTGATGGGTCCCTGTACCAGCTGCGGAAAGAAGGACACAAACAGCGCATAACGGAAAAAGTTGCGCTCCGCTTCCGTTTTGCCACGATACACATCGATCAGATAGCCGACGCTCTGGAATACATAAAACGAGATGCCCATCGGGAGAATGATATTCAAAAACGACAGCTGCTTCCCGCTATGAAACAGGGACAGCACACCGTTGATATTGGCGATCGTAAAATTGGTATACTTCACTACCGCCAGCATACCGATGGCCAGCATGATGCCCAGTACCATCAGCCGGCGCTGCTTCGTCTTTTCCGCCGCTTTCCACTCTTTGCGTTCTTCCCGGGACATGGATGCCTTGTGCTCTGCAAGATAAGCTTTCTCCGCTGCCTGCCGTTTGCCGATGGCCAGCGCTGTCAGATAAGTGGTCGCCGTTGCTGCCAGCAAGTAGAGCAGATTGGTCCAGCCGCTGAAGTAATAGAAAACATAGCTGCCCAAAAGCAGCAGTCCCCACTGCCACTTTTTCGGCACCAGATAATAGAGAAGTATGAGTACCGCCAGAAAGGCGATAAATGCATAAGAAGTAAAAAGCATAATAAACTACTGTATCTCCGGATAAAGCGTCGGATCGTAATTGTGCGATTTGTAATGCGCATTCGAATATCGCATCAGCGTCTCATCATCCACATAGAAGAAACTCTTTCCGTCGGATCTTCTGCACGCATCAAAATGATACCAGCCCTCGCCCAGGTTGATCAGGTTCCAAAAATGCAGGCGTCTGGTCGGGATCTTTTCGATCAGGATATTGTCGATCCCTGCATGGGTAAGCAGGATCTGCGAAGTGATCGCATAGGTATAGCAGTCACCGCTGCGCTTGTAAAGCCCGTCATACGCCGCCTGGATCGGGTCGTCATGGTTGTTCTTGTCCACATATCCCATGGAATGCACCCACTTAAAGATGGCCTCAGCTTTTTCGTAGCCGGTCATCTCAGGGGTCGTGATCTTTTCCAAAACCTGATCTGCCAGCAGATCCACCGCTTCCTGTGTCACCTCGGAAGGCATCGCTACGGTCAGTTTGATCGTGCGGGTGGCCTCGTTCCCTGCGCTGTCCGTTGCGCTGTATACCACATTGTAGGAGCCGAGTTCCTGCAGATTCACTTCCGACGAATCCACCACCAGCTCCACTTCCGCATCGTGGTTGTCCGTAACGGTGATATTCCTTTTAAACGATACGCTGTCGCCCAGCACCACACGCATATCCTGCGCTCCGGTGATCATCGGCGCTTCCGTATCTGCCTGCACCGTATAGGCTACCGGCTGTGTCACCTGATTGCCCTCGGTGTCCGTATAAACCGCCTGCGCGGTAAAACTGCCTTCCTTGGATGTATCCGGCTCTGTGGTAAAACTGCCGCTTACCGGTGATGCATCTGCCACCAGCGAGATAAAGTCCTCTGCCTTGAGTTCATCCCCGATAAAGACCTGCAATTCCTGCGTCACCACTTCCGGTGCCGTAGTATCGATCATCTTCAGCTGTGACGGATAAACATTGTCATAAGTCTTGAGATAGACCGTGTATTCCCCGACCAGATCCTGAAATGCATGTGTAGCCGTGATCCCGTTCTCGCTCAGATAGCGCTCGGTCTCCTCCGGTGTCGCATAACGGATGTCCTGCCCTTCCAGTACGGAAAATACCGAAGCCTCCGGCAGACCGCCGCCGGCCTCAGCCGTCATCTCCTGCAAAACCGGCACCACATTCATATGTGCCATCAGCTCGGTCACATTGCCGCCGGCATCCGTCAGCAGCAAAAACACTTCGCTCTCACGCACGGTATCAAACAATGGTTCCGCCGCAAAACGCACCGTTACCGCCGTCGCATCCGTGATCCCTTCCACGAATTCATCTGCCGTATGCACCTGTCCCGGGATGGACACGATATCCACGGTCTCGGCCGTCGGCGCAACGGTATCCACGATCTCCAGTTCCGAATGATAGGTAAACCGTCCGGACTGGATATAAACCTGATATACGCCGGGAACCTTCGTGTTGATCGGGTTGCCCATATCCGCCACGATCGCTCCGGTGTAATTCTTTTTCATGAAGTCCGCCGCAGTGATCTGCGTTCCGGCTTCGGCACGACAATGGCGATAGACCCGGTCGAAGCAGACTTTCCAAAGCACTACGCCCAGCACCGACAACGCAAAAAGAACACCGACCACCGCCAGAATGCGCCGGCCTTTGCTCATTTTCTTTTTCGGAACCGTCCGTTCCGCATTTCCTGTTCGCGCCACCGCGCCTGTCATACTCATAGGATCATTACTCGTCCAGCAATTCGCTGACTAACTGTGCCAATGCCTCCATGGAATTGAAATGCTCCGGCACGATCTTGTCTGCCGGGATCGCCACATCAAATTCTTCGTCGATGCGCGCGATGATGGTTACAATATCAAACGAATCGATGATCTTGCGTTCCACCAGTTCGTCTTCCGTTTCAAAATTTACATCCGGATGCAGCTCGCTGAGCACTTCCAGTAATACTTCCTTGATCTCGTCCATTCCGGTCTTCCTCCAAATTGTCTTTACTTTCTCTTTTTCTCCGCCAGCATTTCTTCGTACATCTCTTTCAGACGCACGCGGTTGATCTTGCCGTTGGCGGTAAACGGCATCTCTTCCAGTTTCTCAATGCGGTTCGGCAGCATATATCTGGGCAGCATTTCCTTTAATTCTGCCATCAGCGCCGCCTTGTCCGGATCACCCACATAGTACAGGATGATGCGTTCCTTTTCTTTATAGTAGATACAGCCGCACAGTTTCACGCCGTCCACCGAGTTCACGTTTGCCTCGATCTCGCCCAGCTCAATGCGGTGTCCCATATGCTTGATCTGATAATCCTTGCGGGAGACAAACACCAGCTCCCCCCGCTCATTATATCGTCCCAGATCGCCAGTCTTGTAGATCAGCTCCGGATAAGCGCTCTGCAGCGGATTCTGCACAAAGGCCTCGCTCGTCTTTTCCGGATTGTTATAATATCCCAGAGTCACGCAGGTACCGCGGATGCAGATCTCCCCCGGTTCCTCCCCGGTCACCAGTTTGCCTTCGTCGTTAAGCAGCAGGATCTGCGTATTTTTAAACGGCCGGCCGATGGGAATCGGCTCATCGTCCTCCAGGGAACGTTCCACGTGAAAGTAACAACTCATCCCCGTGCATTCCGTCGGACCGTACAGGTTCGTGAAATGCGCATCCGGCAGAGCTTCCCGCCACAGTTTGAACTGTTTCTTCGGGAACACTTCACTGCCAAAAGCCACCGTCTTCAAATATTGCGGCCGAATCTGCTCAAAGGTACCATAGGCAGAGATCATTGTCAATGCCGAAACGACCCAGCAGATCGTATTGATCTTTTTTTCGTTCAGATATTCCACCAGTTTGGCCGGGAACATAAACAGCTGTCGCGGTACCAGATAGGTGGTCGCACCGAATTTGATGGTCGGATACAATTCCTTCAGGCAAGCATCAAAGTACAGCGGGGACTGATTGCCGAATACCGTATCTTCCGAAAAACCAAGCGTCTCCGACAACTGCTCCACGTAATCGATCACCGACCGGTGACAAGCCGCAACGCCCTTGGGCACCCCGGTGGATCCGGAAGTAAATACAATGTAGATCGGATCGATATCCATCGCATTCCGGCAGATCTCACGCACTTTCTCATACTCCGGCTGCGTACGGATCACATCCTCGTACACCACGCACTTGGTATCGCCCGCAAAGGTCTGCGCCTTCTCGATCGTCGTTTCATCGCAGATCATCAGCCGCGGCTTGCAATTCTCCAGGATCAGCTTAATCCTGGCTGCCGGCATCTCTTCGTCGATGGGCACATAGAAACAGCCGGATGCGATCACGCCGAAAAATGTGGCGATCGTACGAACACTCTTATCCATAAATACCAGGATCGGTTCGTGCGCATAGCCGCCCTGCATCAGATTGGTTGCCACCGAATGCAGCGTATCATAGAGTCCCCGGAAGGTCAGGGTCTCCTTCTCATCCACAAATGCAGGTTTCTCCGGCACACGATCTACGGTTTCGTATAAATAATCCAAAACATGGTTTTGCATAGAACCACCTTTTGCGCTCTGTCCCGGCGCAACATTATTATAGCAAACGCCGTTTCCTTTGCGTTTACTACAGCACGCCTATTTTATCGTTATCATTCTCTTTTGTCAAGATATGGTATCGCATCAAAAAAGGGATCCCCATATCTTGGAGATCCCTAAAATAAGTCGATAGATAAATTACTTCAGAGTAACCTTTGCGCCAACTTCTTCCAGCTTTGCCTTGATGTCGTTTGCTTCGTCCTTGGAAGCGCCTTCCTTTACCATCTTCGGAGCGCCTTCTACCAATTCCTTGGACTCCTTCAGGCCCAGACCTGTGATGGTACGGATAACCTTGATAACATCCATCTTCTTCTCGCCGAAGCTGGTCAGCTCAACGTCGAACTCAGTCTTCTCTTCCTCAGCTGCAGCGCCTGCGCCTGCACCTGCTGCTGCAACAACAACACCTGCTGCTGCGGATACACCGAACTCTTCCTCGCAAGCCTTTACGATCTCGCTCAGCTCAAGTACGCTGTACTCTTTGATCATTTCAATAAATTCCTCTTTGGACAACTTAGCCATTTGATTTTACCTCCATTCAATATTATCGGTTATTCTTACTCTGCTGCAGGAGCATCTGCTGCTGCTGCGCCTTCGCCACCTTTTTCGGCGATCTGGTTCAATACGCGAGCCAGATTTGTGATCGGAGACTGCAGGGATCCAAGCAATTTGGAAAGCAGTTCCTCTCTTGACGGAACGGTTGCAATGTCTGCAATGCCTTTCGCATCATAAACGGTACCTTCTACGATACCACCCTTGACTTCCAGCTTCGGAGCCGTCTTTGCAAACTTAACGATCTCACGAGCCGGTGCTGTTGCATCAGTCTTGGAAATCGCGATTGCGCTCGGTCCTTCCAGATACTGATCCAGAGCTTCACAAGCAGTATCCTTGAATGCAAGGTGCATCATGGTGTTCTTGTATACTTTGTAAGTAATACCAGCTTCTCTTAACTGCTTACGAAGTGCTGTGTCCTGCTCTACGGTAAGACCTCTGTGGTCTACCAGAACTACGGACTGGGCATCTTTGATCGCCTCGGAGATTTCCTCAACGATCGGCTTTTTCAGCTCTACCTTTGCCATCTTTCTACCTCCTTATTTTATTTTTGGAGATATTCTCTAAAAAAGAAAATCCCCGGATATGCCGGAGAATAACAGTCTTAAACAAACTCTTTTCTCCTCGGCAGGTAAGTCTATGCTTTTATGCCTTGCGGCACCTGCTGTCTACGGCATGGTTTTTTACAAACCTTGACTAGAGTATCATACACATTCCGTGCTGTCAAGCACTTTTTTATTTTTTCGGCCGTCCAGTCAGACGCGGGGACGGTTCTTTTGTCTGACAAGATCCCTTCAAAGTCAAACGATAAACGATTCTTTGTCAGACAACAAGAACCGCCCCCCTGTCTGACCACTTTATCGCGTGATCAGTTCGGTGTATTCCGGCTTTAGTTTGCCGCACTGCTCTACGCTTACCTTGGCCATCAGCTGCATCACATCGAGGTAGCTGGCGCCGATGGCATTGTCGCGGTGGGCCATGGAAAGTTCCGTGCAGCCCAGCAGGATCACTTCGCTGCCGGCGGAACGCAACTCTTTTGCCGCGCGTTCAAATCGTTTCATGTTGACCGGGCGGTTGGCTTTGACATCGTCATAGATCACGGACATTACATCCTTCTGGCCGGATTCCGTGGGTAACACCACACGGATGCCTTCCTGCTCCAACTGCTTCTGGAAAAAGCCGCAGCGAACCGTTCCGTCCGTCGCCATGATGCCGACACATTTTACACCGCGTACCGCCAGGTATTCGGCGGTTTCCGAAATGATATCGATCACCGGAACCGGGATCTCGGCACTCAGTCTTTTATAGAAGAAATTGGCCGTCACGCAGGGAATGGCGATCAGCTCCGCTCCGTTCCGCGCCAGATTCTGTCCGATGCGGATCATGGGCGGACAGGGATCTTCCTCACTCTTGCCCAGCAAAAAGCGCGTCCGGTCCGGAATCTGCGGACAGCTGTGCAGCAGCACCTCAAAATGCTCCTGATCCGTTGCCGCGTCGGTCATCTCTGTCACCATACGCAGAAAATATGCACTTGCCATGGGGCCCAGGCCCCCGATCACACCTAATGTTTTCATAAACTTTCCCATTCCGGCGAGTACCATCGGCACTCGTCATCTTGCGGTAATGAAGCCGTCCCCGTCGATATTCACACTCGGCGAGATGGAACGCATATATTCCAGTACACGGTTTGCTTCGCCGTCGTGCAGCATCTTCACCGTGCTGTTGGACTGCAGACACGGAACAAAACGCAGGCTCTCGATCCCACCGTCGGCCAGCGTCAGTTCGATCAGACAGGTATCCAGCGTCTTGGAATTGAACCAGAAATTGCCCATACTGTACACCACCGGAACGCCGTTCTTGTACGCCACCTGCTGCAGGATGTGGGGATGTGCCCCGATGATCGCATCTGCCCCCGCGTCCAGAAACTTCGGCAGCTGCTCGTTCTGCCCCCAATCCGGCTCCACTTCCAGCTCCGTTCCCCAATGGATCAGCAGGATCACGAAATCACTGTTTTCCTTTGCGGTACGGATCGTATCCAAAGTCATATTGATGTCCGGGAAACTGCGCAGCAATCCGGCCTGTCCTTCCGTTGCCGGCTGCGAATGCGGATTGTTATATCGTTCGATCTGCGTTGCGCATACGATCCCGACGGTCATTCCCGCTGCTTTGATATAGATGGGTTTCTTTGCTTCTTCCAGATTCCAGCCGCCGCCGGCATAAGGAATGTTGGCGTCTGCCAGTGTTGTCAGTGTATCCTCAAAGGCCTGACGCCCGTAGTCAAATGCGTGATTGTTTGCCACTCCGGCAATATCCACGCCCATATTTTTCAGTATTTCCACCGAGGACGGATCTGCCCGGAAGGTATAGGTTTTGCCTTCACAAGGTACTCCTCCTTTGGAATACGGGAATTCGTTATTCACAATACAAACATCTGCGGCGCGCATCCGCTCCAGCAGATCCGATGATACGCAGTTCTCCAGGACATAGCCGTTCTGCCGGTACTTTGCATAAATCGCATAGCCCGGATCAAACAGTATATCCCCGGCAAATGCAAAGGTGATCTTGCCCTCTTCCGCCGTATCCACGGTGTAGATTTTTTCTTCGGATATCCCGCTGCCCAAAGCCACTGCTCCCGGAATCGTTTCCGGTTCCGTCTGTGCGGGCTCCGGTTCGTCCGTCGGTTCCGGTGCCTCCGTAACCGTTTCGGTTGGGATCACCAGTTCCGTTACCGCAATCTCCGTGGGTTCCGCCATCGCAGAGGGTTCCGTCGGTACGGTCTCCGTGATCTCTGCATTTTGCTGCGGCGTAACCTGCTCCGAAGATGCCGGCGTAAACATACGCATCCCCATAAGAACTGCCAATCCGCCACCCACGACAACGACCAGTGTGATCAAAAAAATCTTCAGTTGTTTCGGCATTCCTGCATTCACCTGATTCTTTTTCATCAATTTCCTTACTCATAAAACAGCCCCCATGAGTGATCATGGGGGCCAAGAGATAACCTTTAAATAACTTTTAGAACTTAGCAGTACTGATGCGTACGCCCGGGCCCATAGTCGTTGCCAGCGTAATGCTGCGCAGATACTGACCTTTCAGGGTGCTCGGCTTAGCCTTTACAATTGCATCCATCAGTGCACCCAGGTTCTCGGAAAGCTGCTCCTCAGTAAAGGAAGCCTTGCCGATCGGGCAGTGGATGATGTTGCTCTTGTCCAGTCTGTATTCGATCTTACCTGCTTTGATATCGTTGATAGCCTTGGTAACATCCATGGTAACGGTACCAGCCTTCGGGTTCGGCATCAAGCCCTTAGGTCCGAGAACCTTACCCAAACGACCTACAACACCCATCATATCCGGAGTTGCTACTACTACGTCGAAATCAAACCAACCTTCGTTCTGGATCTTCGGGATCAGCTCCTCGCCGCCTACGAAATCAGCGCCTGCAGCCTCAGCCTCGTTGATCTTATCGCCTTTTGCAAATACCAGAACTCTTACAGTCTTACCGGTTCCGTTCGGAAGTACTACAGCGCCGCGGATCTGCTGCTCTGCGTGACGTCCGTCGCAACCTGTTCTGATATGCACCTCTACTGTCTCGTCAAACTTTGCAGTAGCGGTCTTCTTAACCATGCCGCATGCTTCTGCCAAATCATAGTATGCTGCGCGGTCAAACTGCTTCATTGCCTCATTATATTTCTTTCCGTGCTTCATCGTGATCTCCTCCTTACTCTTCTACGGTCACGCCCATGCTACGGCAGGTACCTGCGATCATAGACATAGCGGCTTCGATGGATGCAGCATTCAGATCCGGCATCTTCAGTTCAGCGATCTCGCGTACCTTAGCCTTGGAGATAGTAGCTACCTTGGTCTTGTTCGGTGCTGCGGATGCGGACTTCAAGTTGCATGCCTTCTTAATAAGAACTGCTGCAGGCGGAGTCTTGGTGATAAAGCTGAAAGAACGATCAGCATATACCGTGATGACTACCGGGATGATCAGATCACCCTTGTCTGCGGTCTGTGCGTTGAACTGCTTTGTGAATTCAACGATGTTAACGCCGTGCTGACCCAGTGCAGGACCAACGGGCGGTGCCGGTGTTGCTTTTCCGGCCGGAATCTGCAATTTGATGTAACCTGTTACTTTCTTTGCCATTTTGGCTTCCTCCTTATATATTGTGGTAGTGGCGCAGTATCGCTGTGATACCGCTCCCACATATCCGGATGCTCACGCGGATGCGCGATCATCGAATAAACTTACTAAAATCCGATCTTAGTCGATCTTCTTTACCTGATAGAAACCGATCTCTACCGGAGTCTCACGACCGAACATCTCAACCATAATGGTAACGGTCTGCTTGTTCTCATCGATTCTGGAAACATTACCGATGGTATCCTTCCAAGCACCGTCGGTGATCATAATGGTATCGCCCTTCTCGAACTCTACCTGAGCCACCTTGTCCTGATCGATCTTCTCGATCTCGTAATCCTCCAAAGGTACCGGCTTGCTGCCCGGTCCAACGAATCCGGTCACGCCGCGGGTGTTACGAACCACATACCACGCTTCACTGTCGTCCGCATCCATATGGATCCATACATAGCCCGGATAACTCTTCTTCTGAACGGTCTTTTTGCCCTTCGAGCTGATCTCTACGACTTCCTGCATCGGAACCTTCACCTCAAGGATCTTGTTCTCCAAATGCCGGTTCTCGACCACATTTTCAATGGTCTCCTTGACCTTCTTCTCATATCCCGAATAGGTGTGTACCACATACCATCCCATACCGCGACCGGACTTGTTGTCGCTCTGTCCGATGTCATGGTCTTCGAGATTCTTCATTTCCTCTTCGGAAACGGTACGCACCGGCTTTAAGATCTCGCTCGTCTCTTCCGGACCTGCGAGGATCGCCTGCAGTTCACCCATTCGTTTGATCTTTGCTTTCGTGTCTGCCATAGTCTCTCTCCACCTTAAAATGTTGTCAAGAATTCCACGCCATACTTGATCACAAAGTCAAGCAAGGCAATCAACACGGACAGAATCGTCGTGATCACCACAACGGCAATCGTCTGTCTGGTCAATGAGCCTTTCTCAGGCCAGCTAATCTTTTTATACTCAGTCTTGACGCCTTTTAAGAAAGGGGGCTTTTTCGCCTTTTTCTCTTCGGTGTTTGCCATAATCGGCCTCCTTACTGAACTCGGTTACGAGCCGAAATTACTTCGTCTCTTTGTGTAAGGTGTGAGATTTGCAGAATCTGCAATATTTCTTTGTTTCCATACGATCCGGATGAGTCTTCTTATCCTTGCTTGTGTCATAGTTACGACGCTTGCACTCTGTGCATGCCAATGTAATTCTTGTACGCATCTTTCTACCTCCTGAAATTGCACAAAAAAAAGAGTCTTTTGCTCTTGCGAAGGATAATATATCATACCCCGTGCCAGGCTGTCAACTCTTTTTTCTTTAATCTTCCAATTCTTTCTGATATTCCTGCAAAAAGATCTTTCTGTACTTATTATAATTCCATACCCCGACGATCGGCCGGTCGTAAAACACCCAAGGCAGTTTCTGCACCGGCACCACCAGTCGGTAACCTTTACGCCGGAATTCGCAGCTTTGCGCCGCATCGTAGAGATCCCAGCCGTCAAACAGGTCCGCGCGCCATTTCAGATCCGTCTGTGTGGCGATGAGCAGACCGTCCACGCATTCCACATCCGTCATGCCGTCTTCTATATTATAGGAATATTCCTCGTAATCCGCCTTTCCTGTCTGCGTGTTGTACAGCGCCCCCACTCTCGGTGCCCCCCACAGCAGCATATCCTTGGGCAGTTTTTCGATCCCGGTCATTCCGACCATCCCGATGCGCGGATCCGATTCAAAGACCGTGAGCAGATCCTGCAGAAAATGCCGGTTCAAAATGAACACATCCTGCTGGATAAAGATCTTGTACTTTGCGTCCGTCACCTGCATTGCCGCATTGTAGCCCGAAGCCATACCGGATGCCTGATGCACCGGCACACATTCTACCACATAGCCTTCCGGAACCTTCAGATTACCGATGTAGTAAACGCATTCGTTATAATATTCTTCTTTATTTGTAACGATCAGAAAACTGAATTTTTTTCCGTTCATCCCTCGCGTCTACTCCTGTAATGCTTCCAGTTTTTCCAGGATCTGTGCCTTTTCTTCCGCCAGGCAGTTGTCCTTCATCAGATTGAGCAGATAGATCGCTTCTTTCTTCTGCCCGTCATTTTCATAAAGGTCGGCCAGGATACCCGCCACCTTGCCTTTTTCGCTCAATTCGCTTTCCAACAGAAGCTGGATCACAAAATGTACCGTCAGCCCCCATTCGTTCAGCCACATCATACAGTCCGAATAGTTCAGCCCGAACTGCATACGACGCAAAAAGAACATCATCTGTTCGTAGATCATCCGGTAACTGTCGATGTATTCGATGCGGTCATAGATGGTAACCGGCTCCGTTCCCGCCTCCATCTGATAGATCAGCCCCGTACTCTTAAAAGTCGTCAGTTCCTGATCGTACTGCGCTACCCGGTCGTACTGCGGCTCGTTCACGATGGCTGCAACCGCGTCATACCCCTCCGGCGTCCGCTCCTGCAGTTTCTCATTGATACGCCCCTTATAGATCACGATGCCTGCCGTGATCGAGCGCTTTGCCTCCGCCAGCTGCTCCAGATAGGCATCCGCGTCAAAGGGCGGCGGTGCCTGCTCCTGCGTTTCACCGCTTTCTTCCTCCGATGCCTCTTCTTCGCTATCGGAATCAGTCTCCTCCGGTTCCGTTTCGCTTTCCGGCGCATCAAAAACAAGTGCTTCCTCAGCACTTTCTTCTATACTTATATCTTCAGCAACATCGTTGCCCGGAGTTTGCTCCGTTTTTTCCAGTATTTCCTCTGACATTCGTCCCTCGAATAGTCCTATTTTGTGCTCTGTTTTTCACTCAATGAACAGGCATTTTTCGGTTCACATAACATTTGTATAGACAGTATAGCATAGAATAGTCTATTTGAAAATCATATTTTTCCGCAAAAAAGCAATCCGTAAAACAGCTGTTCCGGATTGCTCTCTTGCTGTCTTATCTCTTTTGATTGTTTACATATATCCGTTAAATAACATTCCGCTGTACGCACTGGTCACATACGGATTTGCAAAATGCGGTTTGGTCGGGTTCTTGTATGCCACCACGCGCTTTTCCACATAATCCATCGGGTTGAGCTGCACTTCATTCGCCTTGCGCAGCGCCGACTTGGTGAAATCCTTGAGTGTATCGAGATCTCCCGGGGTCTCCGTATCGTTCAGAACCTCGGAAAGCTTCTCTTCGTCCACCGCAAGCGTACCGTCCGCCTGCTGCGTCACACCCAGCCGCTCCAGTCCCGGCGTGTAGAACATACCCGTGGTCTTCATATCCTTCACCAGCAGATTGGTCCGCGGCTGTTTCTCCGCAAACTCCGCCGTTGCTTTGATGAAATTGTTGTAAGAGCCCGCCAGGGAAAGGATGTTGTCCTTCATGGACTCCACATCCGGCTTGTACCCGATCATAACACTCTTGCCGGGTACCGCTTCCTTCAGGCGTACATCATAGGCATTGTTCAGACGCACATCATTGCCGGGCGCCGTATGGGTCTCGCCGTTGATCGTATAGATCGCATCCGTGCCTTCCTGATCCACTTTGCGAATGCCCAGATAATCCACGATGCCGCGCTGCTGGCTGGTATTCTCATCCGAGATGGAGAAATGCCCGCCATCCGCGCTCTTGTCACCCACCGACTTGGACCGGATCACCAGTGCCGTATCGCCCAGATCATCCTCGTCCACCTCGGCCTGCAGTCCCAGGTTAAAGTTGTTGATGAGGCGTGCCAGACGATTCTGGATCTCCTTGTTGGTGTCCGTCTGACTGATCGTAAACTGCAATTCGTAATTGGACGAAAGCGTCGATACATCAAAGGAATAATTGCCTTCCGCGATGCCCGCCTCATTCGGCGGCAGATACTTGCCGACATTCACCTGCGGTTTTGCCAGCTGACGCACCATCAGTTCCACCGGCTCCGACTCTTCGCCCGTTTTTTGTGTATTGCTGCCGCGATCCAACACCTCCGCGATCTCCGTATCGGAAGAAAACGCGGTCTTTTGGTTAAAGATCGTTGCATCATCAAGTCCGCCGATGGTCCCCACTTCCGAACGGAACCTCATAGCGTTCTCTTTCATATTAATGGTATATTCTTCCACATCCTTGGAACGATCCATCAAAAAGACGGGCTCGTCCTTGCTGATCTTCACAATAGACTTGTATATGTCCTGAAGATCCTTCTTCTTGTGGGAATCAAAACGATTGGAAGAAGACCTGGGCACAAGATCGGCCTGGTAATAATTATAGACATTTGACAAAACAGCTGTATTTATCGCCATACCTGTACCCTCCTTTCTTCCATGATCGTGTGGACCGCTTTACGAACGCCTTGCCCGGCTCGTCGCTGATCCGATATCCGCACCTTTCGGCCGCTTCCGTTGCGTGCCATCGTCCTCAAAATACCGTCAAACCGGCATTTCAAAGCCCCGTGCGAATGGGTACATCCAAATCGGTTGCCTGCAAAAGGGTATAGAAACCCTTTTATAGTTACTCTAAATATAGCATGATTTTGTCAAAGATACAAGAAATTACAGAAGAAATTTTGTGCAAAAAACACACAAATTATACCGTGAAACTTGGGCAGTTTTGAAGGTGAGTTTCACACTCATCCCTTCCCCAGCTCACTCAATTTTCCCTTATATTCAATCGCCATCTGTAGGAAGGTCTCTGCCATCTCCGGATACTGCCCTGCCAGCTTTTCATAGCAGTGCGCCAGCATCTTAAGCGGAATGCGATCCCCTGCTGCCGCCTGCAGGATCGGCTTGGTCTCCTGCAACGCATTGATATACCAGATGCTCGCCTCCTCGTAATCACCGGCATCAAAATAATACTGCCCCAGCTCGCAGCAGATCTCCGCGCAGGGATCCAGGCTGATGTTCTTCAGCGTCCACTTAAAGAAGTTATCCTTATCCCCTGCCAGCCGCGCCGCCCGTGCCAGCACGCAATAGCAGTCCATACGCTCATCGGCGCCGCGCTGCTCTTCGTAGATCATATTGCGAAATGCGGGTGCTGCCTCGGCAAAATCCTGTTCCTGTCCGGACAGAAACAGTTCCATCGCATACATATGCAACAGTTTGGCGGAAAGGGTATGCCCGCCCCGGATGGCTTTGCGGAACACGCCGAAATCCCTGGAGGAATGCTGTGCTTCCGGCCAGTGCTGTATCTCGATCTCGCTGTCAAAGACCACCGGCTCCAGTCGTACGGACTCGTGCACCGGATCGATCCAGACAAAATTGCGCTGCCGTTTGAACAGTTTCGGGCGCAGATCTTTTTCAAAATTCTCCGTGGTCTGGAACGCGTGTCGGTTCACATACCACATCTGCACGATCTCCACTTCCGGCTGCATGGCGTCTTTTAGGATACGGAATTTTTCCGCATTTTCCGCATCGATAAACTCGTCCGCATCCGCCGAGTAGATGTAATCCCCGCTGCATTTGGAGAACGCATAATTTCTGGCCGCCGCAAAATCGCTGATCCAGGCAAAATCATAGATCCGCTCCGTATACTGCGCCGCGATCTCCTTCGTCCGGTCCGTCGAGCCGGTATCCACGATCACGATCTCGTCCACCAGATCCCGAAACGAATCCAGGCAGCGCGCCAGTACATTCTCTTCATTTTTTACGATCATACAAAGCGAAATCGTCATGGTCTTCCCCCTTCGTTTTTCTCCACCGTCCGGCAGATCATCTCCGCCATCCCCATCAGGATAAAGATCGTTGTCGTACACTCACACTGCTGATAGCAGAACACATTATGCCCGATATACGCCACAACGGCACCCATAAACGGGATCAGCGCCGGTTCGACAGCCACCGCTTTACAGCACCGTCGAAATACCGCAATAAAGATTCCCAGATAGGCTGCCACCCCCAGCACGCCTTCCGTCACCAGCATATTCAGCCACTCGTTGTGTGCGCAGGCCAGAGCCTTACCGTTCCAGTAGACCGCAACCGCCTCGGCACAATACGTATCCATCGCCCCGTCAAAGCAGTCCGGTCCCACACCGATCAGCAGGTCCTTGATCGATGCGTGTGAAATGGCCTGTGCTGCCATCCGCCAGTTAAAGCCACGGTGGTTGCCCCAGCTCTCTCCGAAATACAGGAAGCTGTCTTCGCCCCCGATCTGCAGTTTGCCGGTCGTCACCAGACAGATCAGCATCAGGACTGCCCAGACAACCAGGATCGCCGCCGTCACCGTCACTCTCCAGATCCACTCCCGATGCTTGGAAATATCAAACTTTGCCCTTCCCTTTCTCGCCCCCTTGCGGGTGATCCTCCGAAACGCCACATAGATCGCCAGGAACAACACCAGCGCAAGCAGCATCACCGGGGAAGATATGATAAACTTCGTGATCTTTTCATCGCCGGTGATATAGGTGGCCTCTCTGGCCGGTATCAGTTTATACAGCAACGACTGCGGATCCATCCCCGGCATGCGTTGGCGGAGTGACTGAAAACAGCGATTCAGCCAGCCGATCCCACGGAAGGTGCCCAGCGCGATCAGCACGATCTCCAGAAAACGCCGCATCTTGGCGTTGGACTCCAGCGAATACCGGAAAAACACCATCATGATCAGGGCCGCTGCCACATACGCGCTGTCGCTGTTGGTGGTGCAGAGCATCCCGAAACCAAACGCCGTGAAAATGCCTGCCGCCACTCGCGCCCGCACCTTCTCCGCGCTCCAGTATATATACAGCCCAAACGGCAGGATCAGCACCGCGTAGGAAGAATACCAGCTGGTCTGCCCCAGCGTGGACAAGAACTTCTCAATATCCTCCGGTCCTACAAACTGATACATCCCCATGGGATCATAGCCGAGGCGCTGCAAAATGCCCATCAGATAACAGATCCCCGCGGCTACAACCATCGTGATCATGGTGAACCCACTCCATTGCCAGGCACGGGAAATCAGGTAAAACATCGCCACGAAAAAGATCTGGCTCATCACGCCCATATACCAGCCTTTAAAGCCCCACATAGCCGTTTCCCGGTAGCTGCTGAAAATATAGGACAGCATACTGATCGCCAGAAATGCGGCTGCGCAATAATCCGTGGAGGAAAAACATTGCAGCTGTGTCATCACCTTTTTATCGTTTCGATGTGCCACATGGTAGCAAATATACACGATCAAAAGCAGCGTCAGTCCCACGATCGAAGTCCACTTAAAAAAGGCGTACTTCGTCACGCCCATATTAAAGTATTTGCCCTTCTGCCCCGGATCATAATACAACGGATAAATGCACAGCATCAGAAATGCATAGGCGGCTGCCAGCATCTGCAGTACTCTTTCGCTCTTCTCCTGAAATACGGTCTTTTGCGGTATCTTCTCTACCTCTGTATACTTCTTGCTCATCTTCTTGCTTCTTCAAACCGGCCGGCCATACGGATTGCTCCGGATGCCCGTGCTCTTCTCCCGATCTCGTAATGTCTTTCTCCCGTATTATCTCACATCCGGGTATGTTCCGCAATGTCCCGAAAGATATGCACTCTCGCCAATCATAGCGTCCCGCTCACGATCCGTATCATCTCTGCGATGCGCCGGTCGTAAGTATGCTCTGCCTTTGTACGCTCGTATCCTCTGCGCGCGATCTCCGAGCGTTCGTCGTCGTGCTCCAGATAGTATCCCGCCTTGTCCAGCAATTCCTCCCGGGAGCCGAAATACTCTGCTTCCACGCCCGGCTCGTACAACTCCGGCAGTTCCTCCTGCCAGTTGGTCAGCAAAAAGCCCCCGCAGCCGCACACATCAAACAACCGCAGTGACAGTCCCGTAGCGATCGGCCGCATAGTGATGTTCAGATTGATCCGGCTCTTGTGAAATACCAGCGGCATTTCCGTGAGTGTATTAACCCCTTTATGCGCACGAACCTTCGGCACGACCGATGTGTCACTATAGGTATACAGATCCACCTCATAATACTCCGCAAGCGCATTCAGCAGCCGTATCCGCTCCGTCTCCGCCAGTTCCGATCCGATGTAAGAATGCGCGATCAGATATCTCTGCGCCGCCGCATCTCCTTCACACAAAGGATGATGAAGCTCCGGCACCAGCGGATCCAGTTCCTGCATCAACGCATCCGTCAGCATACTTTCGATAAAGTTCACTCCGTATACCTGCAGCTGCGCCTCGATCAGCCCCCGCACATAGCCCTTGGAATATTCACTCATCCCAGTGATCTTCCTGTAGGCATTCTTCTCGCTGTACAAAGAACCCACAAACGAAATATCCGCCGCATACTTTTGCCGATCCGCCGCCTTCCCGATCACGGCATCCCCCCGCTCTACATTGGTCGCCAGCGGCAAATGAAAGATGCCCTCCGGATTGCGTTCCTTAAAGTACTCATACTGTGACCGGTCAAACATAAATACCCGGTTGCACTTGTTCTTAAGCGCCGGCGAAAACAACTCCTGCACCGGCACATCTACCGTCCAGCACACATACGGCACCTGTGCGATCTCGCACACTTCCGAGAGTGCCGGAAAGAAATTGATGGAGAATACAAAAAGGAAACGATGTTCCATCAGCAGCCTGCTCACCTGATCCACCAGCTGTGCTCCCGTCGTTCCCTTCTCCGTCATCTGCGTCCGTTCCTGCACCACGGTCAGTCCAAGCTTCTCAAATGCCGCGATCACATCCGGCTCACAGATGGAATTGTATCGATAAAATAGGATTTCCATAATAACGCTCTAGAAAACTCTGTTATTCCCCAAAATTCACCATAATCTTGCAATAGTCTTCCGTTTTGTCCCGCATAATGTGCAGCCCCCGTTCCAGCTCCGAAAGGTTCAGCCGGTGTGTGACCAACGCTTCCGGCGCAACACTTCCCGATTCCAGGCATCGCAGTACAAAGTGCCAGTCGTCATCCTCCGACTTGGTATAGGACGAATTCCAGGTTCCCCGGACGGTCAGCTGCTTCCGCAGGATCTTCCAATAGGTGTCGCGCGAGAAGGCCATATCCGAATGGGGATTGCCCATAAAGACCACACGCCCGCCGGCCGCTGCCACATCCAACCCGAAAGCCGCCGTCTCGTTGCGCCCTACGCATTCAAAATACAGATCTACCCCTGCGCCATCCGTCCGCTCGCGGATCCAGTCGCGCACTTCCGTCTGCCTGCTGTCGCAATAATTCTCCGCAGGAATGCCTAACTTCATCGCCTGCTGCCGCTGGAATTCCTTATTGCCGATCACCAGAATATCCGAAAGCCCCTGCCCTTTCAAAAACATCGTGAGCAACAGCCCGATCGTCCCCAGCCCGCAGACTGCAATCTTCTCAACCTTTTCCGGTGCTCCGATACGCATCGCATGTACCGCTACCGCCATCGGCTCCAGCATTGCCGCCGCTGCATCACTCACACCATCCGGCAATGGCAGCAGATTCCATTCCGGCACGCAGACATATTCCGCAAATCCGCCATCCCGGCGCGATCCCAGATAATTGTAGTTTGAGCACATTTCGTAACGCTGTTTCCTGCATTGTGCACATTCTTTGCAGGGGATCAGCGGGAAAATACCGACTCGCTTGCCCTGCCAGCCTGCCTCCACGCCTTCTCCAAGCGCTTCCACCTGCCCGGAAAACTCGTGTCCCGGAATCAACGGATGGCGGTGCGCCCCGGTATCATAGATGCGCGGAATATCGGATCCGCAGATCCCGCAGGCACTCACCTTCACCAGCACCTCCCCCGGCGCCGGCTGCGGTCGCTCTACATCTTCATATCGAATGTCATTTACACCGTGCAATACCCAAGCCTTCATGCCTTGCCCCCATTCATCACAATTGTCTCATACCTCTCCAGATCCGCCCGCGTAGTCACCTTGAAATTGCTCTCTTCGCCGGGGATCATTGCAATATCCATCCCTGCCATCACCGCCGGCTCCGTAGATCCCTTGATCAGCAGGATCCGCTCCGGCAGTAGTGTCCGGTTCGCAGCCAGATACTTGCCCAGCACAAATGCCTCCGGCGCCTGCCCCGCGTAAATACACTCCCGTTCCAAGAGCCTGGTGACCGTACGACCGTTGTCACTGTAATATACCGTATCTTTCATCGGCAGTACCGGCATCGCCCCGTCATGATCCGCGCAGGCTGTGATGCATTTTTCCAACATCCCCACGGATACAAAAGGCCGCGCCGCATCGTGAACCAATACCACGGTATCCCCACCGTACTGCGCTGCAATATCCTCCAGCCCGTTTAAGATGGACAGCTGCCTGGTCTCGCCCGGTGCTGAAAAGCCTGCGATCCGCCCCTTCGGATCCCCGTCCGCACACATAGCCTTCCAATCTTCTGCAATCTCCGAATGCCATGCCGCATCCGCCACGATCTGTACCGCCTCGATCTGCGGACACAAAAACAGGGCGTGCAGACTGCGTGTGATCATCATTCTGCCGCCCGTTCTGATATACTGTTTCGGGATCTCGGCTCCCAGCCGTGTTCCCGTACCACCCGATAATAACACTGCTACACAATGTCTCATATTTCCAGCTCCCGGATTGCCTTGATCGTGTCCGCATAGGGCGTCTCCTTGCCAAACAGAAGCGTCGTGCCCAGAACAAAGCCTTTTACTCCCATCGGCGCAAAGGTCTTGATCTTTTCCGCACTGCAGGCGCCGTCCCAATACACATCAAAGTGCATCTCCTTTTGCATCGGCAGCAGTTTCTTATACTTCTCGCCGACATATTCCAGATACATCTGGCCTGCATTGCCGGGATTTACCGACATCACCAATACTTTATCCACAATCCGCAACATCTCGTAGATCGTCTCCACACTGGTGCCCGGATTGATCGCAATCCCCGGGATCATACCTGCATTGATGATCTTTTGCAAAGTCGTGGAAGGATGATACTCTGCCTCCGGATGGATATAGACCGTATCCCCCGGCCGTAAATTATCCAAAAACAATCCGATCGTGTTATTCGGATGCTCCACCATCAGATGCACATCCATCGGTTTGTCGGTATACCTGCGGATGCAGCGCATATCGTTTAAGGACATCGCAAAGTTCGGTACATATCGCCCGTCCATAATATCGATATGGAACGAATCGATCCCCGCTTCATCCAATGTCCGGACCTCTTTTGCCAGGTGTCCGTAGTTTGCACACATCATAGATGCCATCAATTCAAATTGCATCATCCCACCCCCATCTTTCTGCTACATTATAGCTGCCATTAATAATATCTATTATATCGAGAAATGCTCCATTTTACAATGAAATCCCCGATTTTTTCAACCGGAACGGTAAATCCGGAAGTTTATACAACACCGGAACTTGCCTCCATCATCATAATGCTATAATATTCATTACCAATGCCGTCATTATATCTTTCTCTTCGGGGCGCGATTCCGCTATCATTAATGTTAGCGCCACAAGTGCTCCATCGCTGATCACTTTTTTGCCATCCCTGAACAAAACGTTATTCTTGTTCAAAAACTCAAGAAATAAGGATGCCGCTATTCGCTTGCAGCCATCCGCAAACGGATGATCCTTTATCATGAAGTAAAGCAGATTAGCAGCTTTTTCTTCCAAAGAAGGATAAGCATCTTCGCCAAATGCGCTTTGATAGACCGCTGCGATTATTCCATTCACTTTTCCGGCTTCTTTTTCAACCCCAAAAACATCTGATTTGAAGGAATCCTCCATACCGTCTACCATTTTTCGGCACTCTTCATATGTGATGCGGTAGATTGGAGTATTCCCTTCCGGCTTTTCCAATGACTGATGATCATACTTATCCAAGAGAATCAGCGCCTGCGTGTACCGATCAACCGCCTGTAACACTTCAGATCCTTCTATTTCGAGTACACTCGAGAGCATTCTCGACTGGATCTCTACCGTTTTCTGCAGAGCCTCCAATCGCTTATTATTTACCGCAACCCCCTTAAGAATATAGTCTTTTAATACTTTATTCGCCCAACGCCGAAATTCAATGCCCCGCTGGGATTTTACACGATATCCGACGGAGATAATGACATCAAGCGAATAATAGGCAACTGGCTTATCAGAATTTGCAATATGCAAAAAATGCATATTGCTTTCTTTATCCAATTCTTCAACAAAAGAATTATTTATATGCCTTGATATCACGGACTGATTCCTGTCAAACAGATCTACCATCTGTGCCTGAGAAAGCCATACCGTCTCTTCCTGAATCGGAACATTTAATTTTATTTCCTTATCCCCGGTCTCAAATAATACAATCTCATTTATCTTGCTCATAATTCTTTGCACCCTCCTCAAGATACATAATATACGCCATCATTCTGACCAGATATTCCGGAGGTGCACTGATCCCCTGTTCCCATTGTTGCAGAGTCCTTACGGGAATCCCAAATTTAGCTGAAAACTTGCTTTGTGATAAACCTGTTTTCTTTCGCAATTCTTTTATTGCAACTGAAATATCCATCGATATCATCTCCTGTCCGGATGTACTTTATTAAAGTATAGCATTTCAGGTATACGTTGTCAAAGTATATTTTCGATATAGTCCAACATGGAAATCCCAAAATATGCACATAGGGGTATAGGAATCCTCCGTATCCAACCTGCCCTGAATATGTTATACTTATAAGACCAGCTGCGTATCTGCGGAAGGTTAGCACGTAGCAGAAAGGAAGCCAAACCGATGAATACAACGGACGAAGAAGAATTTGATTACGAAGCTGAATTGCAGAAAATGCAGGCGATCATAGCAGGCTACCCGGGCGATACTTTCATCCCCGAGGTATTCCTGATCGACTATCTGCTGGATTATGAGGGATTCGGCGTCGAGTCCGCCTGTACCTCTGTCGGAATGTTCTTTGGATATTTTTACATCCAGAAATGTGGCTTTGGTATCAGCATTCCGGATGCCATCAAACAATTAGGCAAGTTCCTTGATCATCTTGCTGAAAAAGGGTACGTGGAGGCGGCCGACTGCGAGATCGCTAAGCTGCAGATGAAACAGCACAAGAAAGAATGGATCCGGCAAGAGCGCGACTACTTTATGATGGACTATGACGCATACAACGAAAAGTATTGGGGAATCAGTGGTCTTCTGTAATCTTTGTCAATTATCACCAAAATATGCTATACTATCTAAAGCAAACACCAGAGGTTAAACCAAAGAATCATGATCGGCTCATACCATATCCTGGTAGCCAATGCTACCTGCAAATATGAACTGAATATCAAACGCAACATCACCATCATAAAGGGCGACAGTGCCTCCGGAAAGACGGTGCTTGTTGACATGATCCGCGACTATGTTCAGAACGGCCCGGACAGCGGCATTACTTTCAGCTGTGATATCCCATGCCGTGTCATTGATGGCAACACTTGGGAAGAACAACTCACGCCGATCAAGGGAAGTATTGTTTTCATTGATGAGGGAAACCGTTTTGTTTCCTCCGAGGCTTTCGCGCATTATGTCCGCGAGGGCAAAAACTATTATGTACTGGTCACCCGCGAGAAACTGAGCAATCTGCCGTATAGCGTTTCCGAAATCTACGGAATACGCAGCACCGGAAAGTACAATGATCTGGTACCGGTCTATCACGAAACCTACCATATCTACGAAGAATATCTTCATAATCTTGCTGCCGGCGAGAACATCTCACCGAACGAAATCATCACAGAGGATTCCAATTCCGGCTATGATTTCTTCCGTTCCATTGCCCAAAATAGCCGCAGCGAAATGAAGTGCTGTACCGCAGGAGGCAAATCCAACGTATACTCTGCTGTTCAGAAGCGCTCGGATCATCCTATTCTGATCATAGCCGATGGCGCTGCTTTTGGCCCGGAAATGGAACGTATCTGCGAATTGATCTATTCCGGAGCCGAACTTCATCTATTCCTTCCGGAATCTTTCGAATGGCTGATCCTGAATTCCGGAATCATAAAAGATATTTCGAAAGATGAGATCGAGCATGCCGAAAACTATGCCGATTCCGAAAAATACTTCAGCTGGGAACGCTATTTCACAAATCTTCTGATACAAAGAACCATCCATACACCGATGGCATACACTAAAGAACATTTGGCCAGCGCTTACAGATCTTCCAATATCATTAAAAGGATATTGGCAACGATCAAAGGCATTGATTTCAACTACGAAAGTGAGAATTAACTATGCTGTCTATCTATTATGGTGATATGCAGGAAGCTATTTATAATACTTCAATATACTTTAAGAACACCTTCCGTAATGAATGGCTGGAAGATCCTCTTGTAATTGAAATGATCAAGGATGTAGATAATTCTGAAGTATTAGGAAACGGTGCCATCAAAAGCCCCGTTTTGGGTGTGATTGCACCAAATACACTCTCCGGCGGAGTTAAAACACTGATCTTGATCTATAAGCAGCCTGAAAGAGTGTTCAATGCCTCCAATTGCGGGGACAATTGCGCCAAATGGCTGTTAAAGCTGGGAGAAATGATGGATATAACCATAAATCTCCGTCACCTAATGAACTTCGGCGACGGAGATTATCAGATCAAAGTATTGAACGATGATAAGATTGTAACAAATCGAAAAGAACTCATAGCGACTGCGGGAAGCTATATGTAACCCCAAAACCAAAAAGGATCTCTTAATACCTTTAAACTATCGAAAGTGCGTTGTTATACAAATCTAAATACTGTTGTTTGGTTTGCTCATTAGCCATTTTCATTTTTTCATCAAGCCACCCACCATTAAACCAGTGAATCGAATGTGTATTCTCTGTTTCTTTGACAGTTCCCGACATATAATCATATGGATGAAAATAGTCATAAGCATATATATTCATTCCACAAATACATTGTGTCTGTCCATTAATCTTATACCCAGAGTCTATGGCCACCTTAGTATCATAGAAACCGCACGTATTTCTATTTTGTTTTCCGTTCTCATCCACAAAAAAAATACTCTCCCGGGCATTTAAAAACTTCTTTATCATCGGATGCCCCTTTATCGCGCCGCTCATACCTCCAAAATTTATGATCTGCCATTTCTCCACGCCGCAGAAAGATTCCTGATAACATAGATCATCAATATTGCGCTTAATCTCCACATCCGTATCTAAATAAAAGCCCCCCTCATTATAAAGAATATCCAATCTGGCATAATCCGGCACAAAACCGTATGCTTTTGCATCATACGCCTGTTTCATATAGGGATGTTTTTCAATATCATAATTGTCCTCATTCCATTCGATTATCTCGTAGTCAGGGCAATACCTTTTCCAGCTGTCTATGCACTTTTTCAAACTGTCCGGTAAAGGATTGCGTCCCAACCACATATAATGAAGCTTTTTAGGGATTAGAGGAGTTTGAGTCCGCTCAGGTCTGCCGCCGGACACAGACGAACAATAATTATGTATCAGCATCATCGGCATAATATAGCATTCCATAGGCCCCGTTCGTTCTACGGTCTTCAATTGTTCTATAACATCGTAAAACCGGCTTATATTCAATAAAACCACGATATTATCATTACAGACATTAAGATATTCCGGTGAACGTATCAAAAACTCTCTATCTCCGACTTCGATAGTGCCCCCCCATTTGCTGGAATCGTTATCTATATAACAATCAATACGATCCAGCATACACAATTCATCTAAAATCCGAATCGTACTTATCTGCCCAATAGCGCCACAGCCAAACAATACCAGCGTTTTATTCTTTGAAACGATTTCCTGCTTTAAGTTTTCAAACGTAGTACACTTAATAACCATCCTGGTCTCCTGTCTGACGGATCACACCTGATACGTCCCATTTTGAAAGTTTTACAGGATGCACATAAAGTTTCTTTGCATCTCAATCGACATATCCATAATAGAGTTTTCAAACCGATATAAGTTGTCCTATTTTACCATCATAATAATATATTACATTACCTATTCCATTTTCTCTTAAAGATCTGGAAATATCGCGGCAAGTATTTACATTCAATATAGCTATAAATATCGAGTCGTAATTGTTTTTTGTTTTCAAGGCACAAATATCTTCAACCATTAAATTCAACTTGACGTAATTCTTATAGTTTTTGTCAACCCATACGCTAATTTTATTCTTATATATTTCATGCACAGCTTGCCCCATCCCGCCAGCACCATAGAGAGCTATTCGAGAGTCAGTACTACTAAATAGTGAAAATGTATTCAATATTTTATCCGGTTTTTTCAATAATGCAACAAAAGAAATATATTCATTCAACTGTTTTTCCATCACATTAAATATGCCTGCTCGTATGAAGTTTTCTCTTAAATTGCTTTCTAATTTAATAATATTCTTCCATGCCGTTTTTTTCCACATCATCGAATCATTTCTTTTGCAATAGTGATATGGATAAAGATCTAATACTAGTATATCCGACGCAAAGGAGATTAATTGAAATGTATGAGCAGCATCTTCACCGATAGTAATATCAACGTCTACATCTAATTTTGCTTTAGTAATCAACTCTTTATTTATAAGTTTACATACAATATTTGGCAATACTCCAAAATCAAAATAATTACCAGCGCTAAGCATAATGGGTAATATATCCGACGTGATTTTTTCTTTATTATACCAGCCTTCTGTTATGTAATTCTTCTTTCTTTGGCGATGGTCTGCATATTCTTCAACCAAGCCGAATAAAACCAAGTCCGGTCTACTCTCATTTATTTTATTGATTATTATTTCATATGTATTTAAATCGATATAATCATCCGAATCAACAAATGTTATATACTCGCCCTTAGCTAATTCTATTCCTGTTCTTCGAGCAGATACCAACCCCAAATTTTGTTGGTGATACGCTTTAACTCTTTTATCAAGATCCGCGTATTTATCACAGATTCTTCCACTGTCATCTGATGATCCATCATCAATTAATATTATTTCCAAATTAATATAAGTTTGGTTTATCAAACTATTTATACAATCGCACAAATACTCCTGGCCATTATATACCGGAACGATAACGGATATCAAATTTCTAGAAATGCATCTATTCATATATCAAAATATTCCTTATGATTAAGGTGTCAAAAGTCGTTTTAAGCTAACGGCTTCTACACATATTTGG
>CAMJAP010000033.1 GCA_946403625.1 uncultured Lachnospiraceae bacterium | reverse complement strand
GAAACATTATACTACATAAGAAATATACAGTCCAGTTAATTAGAAACATTTATACGAGGAACTGGAGGACAACGATATCCGGAAATACCGCGCGGTACTGGTGAGCAACGATATCAACCACATCCGCAAGTCGGCGATGATCCTGGCGGACGGTTTTGATCTGCTCTCCTACGATGAGGAGGATTACCTCTTTGAATACGAAGATGATCCGGACCCGGAGGAATACAGCGACATTATAGAGATCGAGCTGGGCAGGGATATGGCGGATGAGAGAGTGGCAGGTAACCCTTATATCATCAAGACGGTGAGTATCCTGCGGGGGGCGGAAGAAATGCGGTGCAGCGGCATTTTATTCCGCGGGCTGGAGACCGGTAATCTTGCGGATCAGTGTAATGCGGTGGCGGCCGTCGGGGATCAGAATGTGTTTGTCGGGATTTCGGAAGAACTGCTGGAGCTGCCGGAGATCCAGCGGCTGATCCTGGAGCGCGGATTTGATGTGGTGCGCTTGCCGGATGTGACGCCGGAGTATTACCGCAAGATCGCGGATGAACTGATCAACTTTGGCGGGATCCCGTTTGGCAGCGACGACTTGAAGGAGACGGTACTGGGCAATGTTTTTCGCAAGTGCGGCAATCACATCAGCGAGGAACGGATCAGTGCAGCACTCACGCTGGGGCGGGAAAGGATGCAGCCGAAGGAGAACGTCTTTCGGGCGGAGCATTTTGAGGAACTGATGAATACCAGGGCAGTGAATGCGGCGGACCGCCTGAAGGGGATGACGGGACTGCACAATCTGAAAGCGGCCGTACGCGAGTACATAGCGGTGCGGGATGAGATGAAGCGCAATCCGCTGGCGATGCCGGAATGCCGACACCTGATCTTTGAAGGCAATCCCGGTGGCGGAAAGACCATCGGAGCCAAAATCCTGTCGGATATCCTGGCCGGGGAAGGCATTACCAACGGGACTTTTATTGCAGCCTCGCGAAAGGATATCATCGGTGAGTTTGTGGGGCAGACGGCGCCCAAGGTGGCCAAGTTGTTCAAAGATGCAGCGGGCGGTGTGCTCTTTGTGGACGAAGCGGGATTCTTCTTAAACCGGGAGGCCGGAGCGTATGTGGATGAGGCGATGAAGGAGTTTGTACGCTATATGGAGATCTGCCGTGATGTAACGGTCATCTTTGCGATGTATCCGGGAGAGGCGAGAAAGGTGCTGGCGCTGGATGCGGGGCTGCCTTCACGAATCTCGGCGACGGTACGGTTTGAAGATTACACCGAAAAAGAACTGGGTGGCATCTTCGGATATATGATCGCGAACAAAGGCTACCGGCTGGGTAAAGGGCTTGCTGCACGGGCGGCGGCGTATCTGATGGAACAAAAGCAGAGGACGGGGGATTCCTTCGGTAATGCCAGAGAGGCCAGACGCCTTACGGATGCGGTGATCCGCGCGGTGGCGATCCGACACGATACGGAGAAGCGGAAGGGAAGAGAGGAGCGCGATCCGGACCGGATCCTGGCAGGGGATCTGAAGGCGGCGATCCAATCGATGGAAGCGCAGCGGCATTCCGGCGGAAGCGAGCGGTACGGGTTTGCGGCAGCGCCGGTAAAGGCAGCGGTCAGAACGGCAGTTTAAGAAAGCGATTTTTGGTAAAAACGGCATCCCTGCGATGCCGTTTTTTAGATTGTAGGATGTGGGCGGAAGTGATATAATCAAATCTATAAATGTAGTTTTCGTGGGGGGCATTCATGTATTCGGAAGAGCAGCTGAGAAAATTCCCATATTTTGAAAACGAATTGAAGACGACCGCCAAGGAATTTCTTCTGGATCCGTTGACGGGAATCGTTTCACGCCCGTACATTCTGGGATTTGCCAAGTATCTGATCGAATCGAATACGCCGTTCACCTATGCAATGCTGGATCTGGATAATTTCAAGTTTATCAACGATACCTACGGGCATAAGGCGGGGGATGGTGTGCTGATGGCAGTGGCGGCCGGCCTGATCGACTTTATGGACGGATTCGGTATCGTCGGGCGCTTCGGCGGGGATGAGCTGCTGATCATCAACCTGCGGGACCTGGAATACGACGATAAGAAAAAGTATCTGCTTTCCTTATATGAAGAAGGTGTGGTATTGCGAAAGAATATTCCGCTGCCGACCTGCAGTCCGTTCATCACCGGAACCCTGGGCTGCGCGTCCTACCCGGCGGATGCCAAGGATTACGACAGCCTGTTTTCCATTATGGACAAGGTGCTGTACCGCGGCAAGACCAAAGGACGGAATTGTTACATTATATATGTAGAAGAAAAACACAAAGACATCGAGATCAGCAAGCTGCGAAAGGGCGGCATCAACAACAGTATGCAGAGTCTGGTGCGCCAGTTCGAGATGGTGCCGGGGCTGAAGAACAAGCTGCATTCCGTATTGCCGTTGCTGATGGAAGAACTGAACATCTCGGATCTGTTTTATGTCGGAAAAGATAATATTCTGCGGGCGGTGAAGGATTTTACGCTGCGTATCAAAGTGGACGATATCGCCTCGGTGACCAACGATGATGTCTACAGTACCAGTGTGCTGGAGGATATCGGGCAGCGCAGTCCGATGTTTTACGAAGCATTGAAGCGGCGGGGTATTGAGACATTGCTCGTGGTACGTGTCGCAATGGATGCGGAGACGGACGGATATCTGATCTGTGCGGAACCGCGCAGTCACAAGATCTGGCAGGAGAGCGAGAGTGCGCTGATCTATTTCCTGGCAAAACTGATCGCCTATCGCGTTCGGATCGATGGGGAGAAGTTGGGAGAAGAAGGATAAAAAAAGCCCTGTTCCTTGAAGGAGCGGGGCTTTTTATGTATTGGCGATAATGTTTGAGATGGAATTTTGCGCCAGGGCAACCATTAAGTCACGGCCGGACTGGGTGGTCAGGTAGGACTGCGCGGTTCTGGCGTCCGTCAGGATATCGTTTAGGGTATCGGTGGAGGATTTGGTGGTGAATGCATCCGTCAAAGCATCGTCCTCGTCTTCCTGAAAGATGAGATCCAGCAGTTGGTCGGAGATCTCGCCGGAGTCATCGGTCAGGGCTTTGACCAGTTCGTCGGGAAGAGTGTCTGCCGTCAGGGCCTCCCGCAACAGGCTGCGGGCGTCTTTGGTAGAGAGGGCAGCGGCTTCGGTTTCGACAGTTTCGCCGCCTTCGGCGATGGCCTGTACCGGCTGGGAGCGGTGCTTTTCCGTCAGTGCAGCCAGGACTTCCGAGAATTGCGGACCTTCGGAACGATCGGCACCCAAAGAAGCCGGGCGGTCGCTCCGGCGGGTGCTGCGCAGGCTCAGGATATCGGTGCTGCTGATGCCGGCGCGGTGATATAAATTGGAAGAAAGTTCCGTTACATTCATATCGTGTCCCTGTGATGGTTATAGTTATATAGTGTATTTCGGATGTTTTATGTCAGAGTTTAGTGATAGGATGTTGGTTACAGTCCGAAAAACTTATTCATAAGGTTCATAGCACACAAGTAGTCAATCGGAATAAAAATGATGTAGGCGAATACCAGGCCGCATAAAAGAGAGAATCCCGAAGCAAAGAATGCCGGTAGGTGTTTTTTGCTGGCAATAAAGCCTACGATTGCGATCAGTAAACAAAAAGGAAAGGCGATTGCGCTGAGGATCCAAATAGCTTTCCAAACATGATATTCGTAAGGGAAGTTGTGAGTATTTGTAAGTCCCAGGCCAATAAAAAGGTGATAGGCGAGACAGCCGGTAAGGCCGGATAAAAAGAAAGTGACCGTACGCGTGATCATGGTATGTTTATCGGTATCGTATAATTTTTCCGACATAAAATAGCTCCTTTTATTATGGGGTCCAGCGACCGGAAGCTCCGCAGGGCAGTACCAGGGAGGTGCCGGAGACGGGCAGACCGATCTCGCTGCTCTCTACCTTACCGCCATAGATGGCTCCGATGGCGAAATTCAACATATAAGTTAACACTGCCGGCTGCAGACCGGTGGTGTAAGAATTAATTAAGAAGAAAAGCGGTCGGTCGGAGAGCAGCTGGGCTGCAGATTGAACCAGCGGCCATACCGCGCCTTCGATCTTCCAGATCTCGCCCTTCGGACCACGACCGTAGGAAGGCGGATCCATCAGGATGCCGTCATAGCGGTTGCCGCGGCGCAGCTCGCGCTCTACAAATTTTGCGCAGTCGTCTACGATCCAGCGGGTATTCTCCTTGGGAACCTGGGATGCGGCAGCATTTTCTTTGGCCCAGTTGACCATACCTTTGGCAGCGTCTACATGGGTAACCTGCGCGCCGGATGCTGCCAGGGCAGCAGTGGCTCCGCCGGTATAGGCAAAGAGGTTGAGCACCTTGATGCTGCGACCCAGAGCAACCTGATCAGCCACAAGACGGCTCATCCAGTCCCAGTTGACTGCCTGCTCCGGGAAAATGCCGGTGTGTTTAAAGGCAAAAGGTTTTAGGTGAAATGTTAAGGTGTGCTCCGTGGGCAGGGGATAGGAGATGGTCCACTCCTTGGGCAGGTTGAAAAACTCCCATTCGCCGCCGCCCTTGGCGCTGCGGTGATAGTGACCGTTCTTTTTCTTCCATGAAGGATGCTCATGTCCGGTTTCCCAGATGACCTGCGGATCCGGCCGCACCAGGATATAATCGCCCCAGCGTTCCAGTTTCTCACCGCCGGTGCAGTCCAGTACTTCATAATCTTTCCAATTCTCAGCTACCCACATAATAATCTCCGAAATGACAAATTGCGGATACTTGCGTAAACCGCTTTCCTTATGGTACAATACGCCTTGGCGTTTGGCAATAACAAATTGCTGTGAGTAATTACATATATAATAGAAGAAATACGGATTTGGTTGACATAATACTACCGAAATCGGTATTGATAAAAAATTAACAGAAAAAAATTGCAAAAATTTGTAAAAAATGCTTGCAATCGAAAATCACCTATAGTATACTCACTATTGCTGTGACATTGATAGCTGTGAAGCGTGAGGTTGCCGCAGGCCCCAAATGAGGGCACGCGGGTTTTCCGTGGAGCGAATGTCAATTCATCTGACAACAAGTCACTGTACGAAAAACAGTCTGTGTAAATCACAGAAACGACGTGTTTGTTTGTGCAGCCCTGATGTCTTTTGAACACAGGGTTTTTTAAAAGGAAAAGCATGACACACACGGGAGAGTGTACAGTCGCCGCTTGTAGTAATTAAATGAGAGGAGACTTTTTTTATGGCAGCAGGACAGAAAATGAGAGTAACACTGAAGGCGTATGACCACAAGCTGGTAGATGCTTCCGCACAGAAGATCATCGATACCGCAAAGAAGAGCGGTGCAGCAGTAAGCGGTCCGGTACCCCTTCCGACAAAGAAGGAAGTCGTAACCATCCTTCGCGCAGTACACAAGTACAAAGATTCCAGAGAGCAGTTCGAGCAGCGTACACACAAGCGTCTGATCGACATCCACAATCCTTCTCCGAAAATCGTTGAAGCGATGCAGAAGATGGACCTGCCGGCTGGCGTTTATGTAGATGTGAAAATGCAGTAAACCGGATAATCGCCCAAAGCGGTTATGGTAAATAAAAACCTCTACTAACTTTATGTACGCATCGTCGTACCGCTTTAGTAGATCAAAAGGAGGCAAATGTATGAAGAAAGCAATCTTGGCAACTAAGATCGGCATGACGCAGATCTTCAAAGAGGACGGAACGCTGGTTCCTGTAACAGTACTTGAAGCTGGCCCTTGCGTGGTTACTCAGGTAAAGACTGTAGAGAATGACGGCTACAGCGCTGTACAGGTAGGCTACGGCGAGAAGAAAGAGCGTATCGTCAACAAGGACAAGGCTGGCAAGAAGGAAGTTGCTCATCGCCACGGTGTAAACAAGGCGCAGCAGGGTCACTTCAAGAAAGCTGGCGTTAGCGCAAAGAGATATCTGCGTGAGTTCCGTTTTGAAAATGCAGAGGAATATGCTTTGGCTCAGGAGATCAAGGCAGACATCTTTGCAGAGGGCGACAAGATCGACGCAACAGCTATTACCAAAGGTAAAGGCTTCCAGGGTGCGATCAAGCGTCACGGACAGTCCAGAGGACCTATGGCACACGGTTCCAAATACCATCGCCACGCAGGTTCCAACGGTGCTTGTTCTTCCCCTTCCAGAGTATTCAAGGGAAAGAGAATGCCGGGACATATGGGATCCGTACAGGTAACAGTAAGAAATCTTGAAGTGGTTCGTGTAGATGCTGAGAAGAATCTGCTCCTGGTAAAGGGTGCGGTTCCGGGCGCAAAGAAAGCGCTGATCACCATCAAAGAGACCACTAAGGTAGAAGCTTAAGCGAAAGGAGGATGCACTTACAATGGCTAAAGTATCTGTTGTAAACATGGAAGGCAAGGAAGTTGGCACGATCGACTTAAGCGATGAGATCTTTGGTGTAGAGGTTAACGAACACCTGGTACATCTGGCAGTAGTGCAGCAGCTTGCAAATAACAGACAGGGAACACAGAAGGCTAAGACTCGTTCGGAGGTATCCGGCGGCGGACGTAAGCCTTGGAGACAGAAAGGCACGGGACACGCAAGACAGGGTTCCATCCGTGCTCCGCAGTGGAAGGGCGGCGGCGTAGTATTCGCTCCCGTACCGCGTGACTACTCTTTCAAGATCAACAAGAAAGAGAAGAGAGCAGCTCTGAAGAGTGCTCTGAGCAGCAAGGTTGCAGATCAGAAGCTGATCGTTGTTGATGAGTTGAAATTTGATGAGATCAAGACAAAGCGTTTCGCTGAAGTTCTGAAGAACATCAAGGCTGACAAGGCTCTGGTAGTTCTGAACGAGAAGGATGACAATGTAATCCTTTCCGCAAGAAACATTCCGGATGCAAAGACAGCACTGACCAGCACCATCAACGTATTTGATGTGATGAACGCAGGCACCGTGGTTCTGACAAAGGCAGCGGTTGCGACCATCGAGGAGGTGTATGCATAATGGCTAGTATCTTGTATTATGACGTCATCCAGAAGCCGCTCGTAACTGAGAAGAGCATGGATGGTATGGGAAGTAAGAAGTATACCTTCCTGGTTCATCCGGAAGCAAACAAGACCCAGATCAAAGAGGCTGTAGAGAAAATGTTCGAAGGCGCTAAGGTGGCAAAGGTTAACACCATCAATATGGATGGGAAGAGCAAACGCCGCGGTCTGGTGATCGGTAAGACAGCAAAGACGAAGAAAGCGATCGTTCAGCTGACTGAGGACAGCAAGGACATCGAGATCTTTGCAGGACTGTAAAAAAACAGTTCGCCTATACACAGAAAAGTGTGACATTAAACGAGTAAAGGAGAAACGAAAAAATGGGAATTAAGAAGTACAACCCATACACACCGTCCAGAAGAAATATGACGGGCTCCGACTTTTCCGAGATCACAAAGGCAACACCGGAGAAGAGCCTGTTAGCAAAGAAGGATAAGACGGCTGGACGTAACAATCAGGGTAAGATCACGGTTCGTCATCACGGCGGCGGAAATCGTCAGAAGTACAGAATCATCGATTTCAAGAGAAATAAAGATGACATTCCTGCAAAGGTAATCGGCATCGAGTATGATCCGAACCGTACCGCTAACATCGCACTGATCTGCTACGCAGACGGCGAGAAGGCATACATCCTCGCTCCGGAAGGCTTGAAGGATGGGATGAAGATTATGAACGGCGCTCACGCCGAGATCAAGCCGGGTAACTGCTTACCGCTTTCTGAGATTCCGGTAGGTACTCTGGTACACAACATTGAGTTGTTGCCGGGCAAGGGTGGCCAGATGGTTCGTGCAGCTGGTAACTCCGCTCAGTTGATGGCTAAGGAAGGTAAGTACGCAACGCTGCGTCTTCCGTCCGGCGAAATGAGAATGGTGCCGATCGAGTGCCGCGCATCCATCGGTGTAATCGGCAACGGCGACCACAACCTGATCAACATCGGTAAAGCAGGTCGTACACGTCATATGGGTATCCGCCCGACCGTAAGAGGTTCCGTAATGAACCCGAACGATCACCCGCACGGTGGTGGTGAAGGTAAGACAGGTATCGGACGTCCGGGTCCTTCCACTCCGTGGGGCAAGCCGGCACTGGGCCTGAAGACCAGAGCAAAGAAGAAGCATTCCAACAAGCTGATCGTAAGAAGACGCGACGGCAAGGCGATCAAGTAAGCGGGATTAAGGAGGATATAAGAAATGGCAAGATCATTAAAGAAAGGTCCTTTTGCAGATGCGAGCCTGCTGAAAGCAGTTGACAACATGAACGCATCCGGCAAAAAGCAGGCAATCAAGACCTGGTCCCGCCGGTCCACGATCTTCCCCTCTTTTGTAGGGCACACGATCGCAGTACACGACGGACGTAAGCATGTTCCGGTATATGTTACCGAGGATATGGTAGGTCATAAGCTCGGTGAGTTCGTGGCTACGCGTACCTTCCGCGGCCACGGCAAAGACGATAAGAAATCGAAAGTTAAGTAAGATAGGAGGAGGAACAAATGGCTAAGGGACATAGATCGCAGATTAAGCGAGAAAGAAACCGGGAGAACAGAGAAACAAGACCCTCCGCAAAGTTATCTTACGCAAGGGTTTCCGTACAGAAGGCTTGTTTCGTTTTGGATGCGATCCGCGGTAAAGATGTGACAACAGCAAAGGCGATTCTGGAGTACAATCCGAGATACGCTTCTTCCCTGATCAAGAAGCTGCTGGATTCCGCAATCGCAAATGCAGAGAACAATAACGGTATGAATCCGGACAATCTGTATATCGCAGAGTGCTTTGCAAACAAGGGACCGACGATGAAGAGAATCCACCCGCGTGCGCAGGGCCGTGCTTACAGAATTGAGAAGCGCGTGAGCCACATCACGATCGTTCTGGACGAGAAAGGAGCTAAGTAAGAATGGGACAGAAAGTTAATCCGCATGGTTTAAGAGTCGGCGTTATCAAAGACTGGGATTCCAGATGGTACAGCGAAGACAAGTTCGCAGAGTATCTGGCAGAGGATTACAAGATCCGTAAGTTCCTGAAGAAGAGGCTCTATTCCGCAGGTGTATCTAAGATTGAGATCGCTAGAAAGGCTGAGAAACTGGAAGTTGTAGTTTACACCCAGAAGCCCGGCGTAGTGATCGGCAAGGGCGGCACCGGCATCGAGACCACCAAGAAGGCTCTGCAGAAAGAAATCGGCCGCAAGGAAATCTCCCTGGATGTTCAGGAAGTAAAGAAGCCGGATGCAGACGCTCAGCTGGTAGCAGAAAACATCGCACAGCAGCTTGAAAACCGTATTTCCTTCCGTCGTGCAGTGAAGTCTTGCATGATGAGAACTATGAAGAAGGATAACCGCGGTAACTCCATCACAGGAGCTCAGGGTATCAAGGCTGCAGTATCCGGCCGTTTGGGCGGTGCTGATATGGCGAGAACGGAGTTCTACAGCGAGGGTACCATTCCTCTGCAGACACTTCGTGCAGATATTGACTATGGATTCGCAGAGGCGGATACCACATACGGAAAGATCGGTGTAAAGGTTTGGATCTACCGTGGAGAGGTACTTCCGACCAAAGGCAACAGCGAAGGGAAGGAGCGATAAATCATGTTAATGCCGAAGAGAGTAAAGCGTCGCAAGCAGTTCCGCGGCACGATGACAGGTAAGGCAATGCGCGGTAACACACTGACCTACGGTGAGTACGGAATCGTAGCACTTGAGCCCTGCTGGATCAGATCAAATCAGATAGAAGCAGCCCGTATCGCAATGACTCGTTACATCAAGCGTGGCGGTCGCGTATGGATCAAAATCTTCCCGGATAAGCCGGTAACCACAAAGCCCGCTGAAACCCGAATGGGTTCCGGTAAAGGTACTCTGGAGTACTGGGTAGCAGTAGTTAAGCCGGGCCGTGTGATGTTTGAGATCGCCGGTGTTTCCGAAGAAGTAGCAAAGGAAGCATTACGTCTCGCAACACACAAGCTTCCCTGCAAGTGCAAGATCGTTTCCAAGGCAGATCTGGAAGCGGATCAGGAAGGCGGTGTAGTAAATGGCAACTAAGAAGACCAAAAAGTTTACAGACGAACTCAGAAATAAATCTGAAGCAGAGCTGAACCAGGCTCTGGTGGATGCGAAGAAGGAACTCTTCAATCTGCACTTCCAGAATGCCACAAATCAGCTGGACAACACAGCACGTATCGGCGAAGTGAAGAAGAACATCGCTCGTATCAAGACAGTGCTGAGTGCTAAGCAGAAGGCAGAAGCATAAGGAGGAGCAAGATCGTGGAAGAGAGAAATTTAAGAAAAGTCCGTACAGGCAAGGTCGTAAGCGACAAGATGCAGAAGACCATCACGGTCGCAGTAGAAGACCATGTAAAGCATCCTCTTTACAATAAGATCGTAAAGAAGACCTACAAGCTGAAAGCACACGATGAGAACAACGATGCAAAGATCGGTGATACCGTGAAGGTCATGGAAACAAGACCGCTCTCCAAGGATAAGAGATGGAGACTTGTAGAAGTTGTTGAGCGTGCGAAGTAAGCCCACGAAGGAAGGAGAAAGATCATGGTACAACAGGAAAGCAGACTGAAAGTCGCTGATAATACAGGCGCAAAGGAAATCCTGTGCATCCGCGTGGTCGGCGGCTCCACCAGGAGATATGCCAACATCGGTGATGTGATCGTTGCTACGGTCAAGGATGCAACACCCGGCGGCGTTGTAAAGAAGGGTGATGTAGTAAAGGCTGTTGTGGTTCGTTCCGTAAAGGGCGCTCACCGCAAAGACGGATCCTACATCAAATTTGATGAGAATGCAGCAGTCATCATTAAGGATGACAAGACCCCGAGAGGAACTCGTATCTTTGGGCCGGTTGCAAGAGAGCTGAGAGAGAAACAGTTCATGAAGATCGTTTCCCTGGCTCCCGAAGTATTGTAAGAGGAGGACGGGCAAATGACTAAGATTAAAGTTGGCGATACGGTCAGAGTAATTACCGGCAAGGACAATGGTAAGGAAGGCAAGGTCAAGGAGATCAATCACAAGAACGGTAAAGTTCTGGTAGAAGGCATCAATATGATCAAGCGTCACTCCAAACCGTCTGCACAGAATCAGACCGGCGGTATCATCGAGAAAGAAGCAATGATTGATATCTCCAATGTGATGTATCTGCACAAGGGCAAGCCCACCAGAATCGGATTCAAAGAAGTGGATGGCAAGAAGGTTCGGTTTGCAAAGTCCACCGGCGATGTGATCGATTAAGCGAAAGGAGCCCAAGACATTGAGTAGATTAAAAGATACTTATACAAATGAGATCGTTGACGCAATGACCAAAAAGTTCGGCTACAAGAATGTGATGGAAGTGCCGAAGATCGACAAGATCGTCATCAACATGGGCGTTGGCGAAGCTAAGGAAAACGCTAAGCTTCTGGAAAGCGCAGTATCCGATATGGAGACTATCACCGGACAGAAGGCTGTAGTTACCAAGGCAAAGAATTCCATCGCAAACTTCAAGATCCGTGAGGGACAGGCAATCGGTTGCAAGACCACTCTTCGTGGTGACAAGATGTACGAGTTCTTGGATCGTCTGATCAACCTGGCATTGCCTCGTGTGCGTGACTTCCGTGGTGTAAATCCGAACTCGTTTGATGGCAGAGGCAACTATGCACTGGGCATCAAGGAGCAGCTCATCTTCCCGGAGATCGAATACGATAAGGTTGACAAGGTTCGCGGTATGGATGTTATCATCGTTACCACAGCTAAGACCGATGAGGAAGCTAGAGAATTACTGACACTGTTCAACATGCCGTTTGCAAAAAACGCCTAAGTATAGGAGGAAAGATAGATCATGGCTAAAACAGCAATGAAGATTAAGCAGTCGCGCAAGCCGAAGTTCTCTACACGGGCATATACCCGTTGTAATCTTTGCGGCCGCCCGCATTCCGTACTTCGGAAATACGGCATCTGCCGTGTATGCTTCCGTGAGTTGGCATACAAGGGCCAGATTCCGGGCGTAAAAAAGGCGAGCTGGTAAGAAAGGGAGGAGGAAACGAAAATGACAATGAGCGATCCTATTGCAGATATGCTTACAAGAATCCGTAATGCAAATACTGCAAAACATGATACGGTTGATGTTCCTTCATCCAAGATGAAGCTTGCAATCGCACAGATCCTGCAGGATGAGGGCTATATCAGAAAGTACGAAGTAGTAGATGATGGTAACTTCAAGGCAATCCACATTACCTTAAAGTACGGCGCTGACAAGAGCGAAAAGATCATCACCGGTATTAAGAGAATCTCCAAGCCGGGTCTGCGTGTATACGCTGGTAAGGATGAACTTCCTCGTGTATTAGGTGGTTTGGGTATCGCGATCATCTCTACCAATCAGGGTGTGATCACGGATAAGGAAGCAAGAAAGCTGAAAGTTGGCGGCGAAGTACTTGCTTTTGTATGGTAACTAATCGATTATTGTAAAGAATGGAGGTACGGGCATGTCACGAATCGGAAAAATGCCAATCGCAATTCCTGCCGGCGTAACGGTAGAGGTTGCAGAAAATAACAAAGTGACTGTAAAGGGGCCTAAGGGCACATTGGAGCGTACAGTTGCTCCGGAATTAGAGATCAAGGTAGAAGGCGCTGAGATCACAGTATCCAGACCGAATGATCTGAAGAGAATGAGATCCTTGCACGGCTTGACCAGAACACTGATCAACAACATGGTTGTTGGTGTTACCAACGGTTTCGAGAAGAAGCTGGAAGTAAACGGTGTTGGTTACAGAGCAGCTAAGCAGGGCAAGAAGCTGACATTGTCTCTGGGTTATTCTCATCCGGTAGAGATGGAAGATCCGGAAGGCATTGAGACAGTAGTAGAGCAGCAGCAGAACAACTCCAGTTTGATCACCGTTAAAGGTATCGACAAGGAGAAGGTTGGCCAGTTTGCAGCGGAGATCAGAGACAAGAGAAGACCTGAACCGTACAAGGGCAAGGGTATTAAGTATGTTGATGAGACGATCCGTCGTAAAGTTGGTAAGACCGGTAAGAAGTAAGGGAGGGGCTAGGAAATGGTAAGCAAAGAATCAAGACAGAAGGTTCGTGAGAAGAAGCACCTGAAGATCCGTAACCGTTTCAGCGGCACAGCCGAGAGACCCCGTCTTGCGGTATTCAGAAGTAACAATCATATTTCCGTGCAGGTGATCGATGACGCAGCAGGTAAGACACTGGTAGCTGCATCCACACTGGAAAAAGACATCAAGGCTAAGTTGGAGAAGACCAACAATGTTGAAGCAGCTAAGATGATCGGTGAAGTCATTGCAAAGCGTGCATTGGATAAGGGCATCGAGACCGTCGTATTCGACAGAGGTGGTTATATCTACCACGGTAAAGTAGCAGCATTGGCTGAGGCGGCTAGAGAAGCCGGCTTACAGTTCTGATCGAGGAGGAAGAGAGTACATGAGACGTGAAATCATTGATGCCAGCCAGTTGGGCGAATTAAAGGACAAGGTCGTAGCCATCAAGCGCGTTACCAAGGTTGTTAAGGGTGGTCGTAACTTCCGCTTCACAGCACTTGTAGTAGTAGGCGATGGTGCAGGCCATGTAGGTGCCGGACTGGGTAAGGCTTCCGAAATTCCGGAAGCAATCCGTAAGGGCAAAGAAGATGCAGTTAAGCATCTTGTATCTGTAGCACGTGATGAGAACGAGTCCATCACACATGATCAGATTGGTAAGTTTGGTTCCGCTTCCGTTCTGCTGAAGAGAGCTCCGGGTGGTACCGGTGTTATCGCAGGCGGTCCGGCACGTATCGTTTGCGATATGGCAGGTATTAAGAACATTCGTACCAAGTCCCTTGGCTCCAACAACAAGCAGAACGTTGTATTGGCAACGATCAACGGTCTGTCTGAGCTGAAGAGCCCGGAGGAAGTAGCATTGAAGCGCGGTAAGTCTGTAGACGAGATCCGGGCATAATAAGATTGGAGGAAACAACCATGGCAGAGAAAACATTAAAAATCACCTTGGTAAAGTCCCCGATCGGTGCGGTACCGAAGCATAGGAGAACGATCGAGGCTATGGGTCTTACCAAGATGCACAAGACCGTAACGCTCCCGGATAACGCGGCGACAAGAGGACAGATTCAGCAGGTAGGTTATATGCTGAAGGTAGAGGAGGCTTAATCATGGAATTATCAAATTTGAGACCTGCAGACGGGTCAAAGCACAGCGACAATTTCAGACGCGGCCGCGGTCACGGATCCGGTAACGGCAAGACCGCAGGTAAGGGCCATAAGGGACAGAAGGCTCGTTCCGGTGCTCCGAGAATCGGTTTCGAAGGTGGTCAGATGCCTTTGTATCGTCGTATTCCGAAGCGTGGCTTTAAGAACCGCAACACTTTGGATATCGTTTCCATCAACGTAAGCCGTTTGGATGTATTTGAGAATGGCGATACCGTAACCGTGGAAAGCCTGATTGAAAAAGGCATCATCAAGAATTCCCGTGATGGTGTAAAGATTCTCGGCAACGGCGAGATCACAAAGAAGCTGACTGTGAAAGTTGATGCTTTCAGCGCAACCGCAAAAGAAAAAATCGAAGCAGCCGGCGGCAGCATCGAGGCAGTCTGAAAAGACTGCTTCTAGCCGCTATGGAGGAATTCTATGTTCCGGACTATAGTTAATGCATTTAAGATTAAGGATGTCCGTAAGAGACTGCTGTATACGATACTGATGTTGGTCGTTATCCGTCTTGGCAGCCAGTTGCCGGTACCCGGCGTAAACCGGAGTTACTTTGCAGATTGGTTTGCACAGCAGTCAGGGGATGCGTTCAGTTTCTTTGACGCATTCACCGGCGGTTCCTTTACGAGTATGTCGGTCTTTGCACTCGGCATCACGCCGTACATTATGGCGTCGATCATTATCCAGATGCTGACGCTCTCGATTCCGAAATTGGAAGAGATGAGCCGCGAAGAGGACGGACATAAGAAGTTAAACGAGGCTACCCGATATGCGACTGTTGCACTGGCTTTATTTGAAGCAATCGGTATGGCGGTCGGTTTTGGACAGAGAGGTCTTTTGGACCCGCAGAATCGTACTTTCTTAAACTATGCAACCGTAGCGTTGGCTTTGACAGCAGGTGCTGCGTTTGTTATGTGGTTAGGAGAGCAGATTACGGAAAAGGGTATCGGTAACGGTTCTTCCATCATTCTTGTATTTAATATCGCATCGAGAATTCCGAGTGATATGGCCGGACTGTACAGTCAGTTCGTAGAAAGTGCAAGCAATGTAGGTAAGGCAATCCTTTCCGGAGCGATCATTATTGCGGTGATCCTGCTCACAGTAGTTTTGACGGTATTGTTGAATGCCGGTGTGAGAAAGATCCCCGTTCATTACAACGGACGCAGTAACGGAAGCCGTATTGCTGCAATGGGCAACACGAACAACATCCCGTTGCGTATCAATACTTCTGGTGTAATGCCGGTTATCTTCGCATCATCCCTGATGCAGTTCCCGGTGATCATCGTGAGTATGTTCGGAATTGATCCTGGAACCGGATTCTTTTCACATCTGTTGAAAGCGTTACAGTCCAGTTACTGGTTCAATCGTGAGACACCGATCTATACATTAGGTTTGCTGCTTTATGTAGTACTGGTTATCTTCTTCGCTTACTTCTATACAGCGATCACATTTAACCCGGTACTGATCTCGGATAACCTGAAGAAGCGCGGCGGATTCATTCCGGGTGTACGCCCGGGCAAGCCGACCACAGAGTATCTGAACAATATTCTGCAGTACATCATATTTATCGGTGCAGTAGGCTTGTTTATCGTAGTAACGATCCCGATCGTATTCAATGGCCTGTTTGGTGCAAGTGTTACTTTTGCAGGTACCAGCCTGATCATTATTGTCAGCGTAGTACTGGATGCTATGCGTCAGGTAGAAACGATGATGGTAGAACGTAACTACAAGGGTTTCCTGAATTCATAAGAAGTTTTAAACAGATCACTACACTGGTTTATTTGAGCCGGTGTAGTGTTCTTTCATAAAAAAGAGTCCAAATAGTCAAACAGTCAACTACATATGACAAGGAGAAGGATATGAAGATTGTAATGTTAGGAGCACCGGGGGCAGGCAAGGGTACACAGGCAAAGATGATCGCAGAGCAGTATGGAATTCCTCATGTTTCCACCGGCGACATCTTCCGTATGAATGTAAAGAACGGAACGGCACTTGGTATGGAAGCCAAGGCATATATGGATAAGGGAGAACTGGTTCCCGATGAGCTGACCGTTCGTATTCTGTTGGATCGAGTAGCACAGGAAGATTGCAAGAACGGATATGTTCTGGACGGTTTCCCTAGAACGATCCCGCAGGCAGAAGTACTGGATGCGGAACTGACCAAGCTGGGTGATGCGATCGATTATGCGATCAATGTAGATGTGCCTGACGAGAACATCATTCGTCGTATGTCCGGCAGACGCGCGTGCGTAGGATGCGGTGCAACTTATCATATCGTTCATATCCCGCCCAAGAAAGAAGGCATCTGTGATAAGTGCGGCGGAGAATTGATCCTTCGTGATGATGATAAGGAAGAGACCGTAAAGAATCGCCTGAATGTTTATCACGCACAGACACAGCCGCTCATCGACTTCTATACCGGAAAGGGTGTATTGAAGACGGTAGACGGTACGGTGGATTCCGCAGATGTATTTGCGGCGATCAAGTCTATTTTAGGATAAAACAGAAAGAGACCCCAAAAGGTTTCAAACGGTGAAAGACGTATTCCGATTCCCGGCGGAAATACGAAGATAAGAATACAGAACTTTACATAAGTTTATACATAAGAAAAGAGGCGTTATAAATTGTCAATCTCTATTAAGTCACAACGGGAAATCGAATTGATGCGTGAGTCAAACAGACTGCTTGCGATCATGCATCTGGAACTTGAAAAAATGGTTAAGCCGGGAGTATCCACCTGGGATATTGATATGGAAGCAAGACGCTACGCAAAAGACTGCGGATGCGGATTGAGCTTCTTAAACTACGAAGGTTATCCGGCAGCGCTGTGTATCTCGGTAAATGAAGAAGTGGTACACGGTATTCCGAGAAAAGACAAGATCCTGCACGAAGGCGATATTGTTTCCATCGACGCGGGTCTGATCTATAAGGGATATCATTCCGACGCTGCAAGAACCTACGGTGTGGGAACGATCACACCGGCAAAGCAGAAACTGATCGATGAGACCAGAAACAGCTTTTTCGAAGGGATCAAGATGGCGAAAGCGGGAAATCATCTGTTTGATATCTCCAACGCGATCGACGATTATATCTCACAGTTCGGATACGGCATCGTAAGAGAACTGGTAGGTCACGGAGTGGGATCCAGTCTTCACGAAGAACCGCAGATCCCCAACTTCCGACAGGGCAAGCGCGGACCGATCCTTCGTCCGGGAATGACTCTGGCGATCGAGCCGATGATCAATATGGGACGCGGCGATGTGGAGTGGCTGGATGATGACTGGACAGTCGTTGCAGCAGACGGTTCTCCTTCCGCACATTATGAGAACTCGATCCTGATCACCGACGGCGAACCGGAAATATTGAGTCTGATCTGATAAATTATGACAGATAAAAAAAAGCAGGAAATGATCGGAACGCTGGTGCGGTCCGAAGCGGGGCACGACAGCGGAGAGTATTACATCATCGTGCAGGCTACCGAGAAAGAATACTTCGTAGCAAACGGAAAAGAACGCACCATCGTTTCGCCAAAAAGAAAGAACAAAAAACACCTGAAGCCGGTGGACGGCAGTTACGACCGAGAGATCCAAAAGAAACTGCAGGCCGGTGAAAAGGTACGGGAGGAAGAGATCAGGAAACTGATCCGCAATTTTAAAAGGGAGAGTATTACATGTCAAAAGCGGATGTCATCGAAATCGAAGGCACAGTAACAGAAAAGCTGCCGAACACAATGTTTAAGGTACAGCTGGAAAACGGACACGAGATCCTGGCACACATCAGCGGTAAGCTTCGCCAGAATTTCATCAAGATTCTTCCGGGAGATAAAGTTACGATGGAACTTTCTCCCTACGATCTTTCCAAGGGCCGTATCGTTTGGAGAGACAAGTAAGAAAACAGGGACCGAAAATCGATGAAAAAAATGCTTGCAAAGTAATTTGCAGCGTGATATAATCGACAATGGTCTTTTGTCAGAGGGTGAATTATGCTCTCTATATGGCGTACTTAAAGGTTAGGGAAAGGAGGATTGCCATGAAAGTAAGATCATCTGTAAAACCGATCTGCGAAAAATGCAAGGTCATCAAGAGAAAAGGGAGAATCATGATTATTTGTGAGAATCCTAAGCACAAACAGCGTCAGGGTTAATTATAGGGCGTTGTGATCAAGAGCGGCTGTGGCAGACATTCCGTCAAATGTCGTGCCAAAATCGATAAATGCAGTTAGGGGCAACCCTTGAGGTGTGGCTTCACCGGGCATTTACGATTGATACTCTTTACGAATACATTCCCTATTCGTATCGAGACAAGACCGGTTTACCGGTTGGGTGGTAACACCCCAGTCAATTAGTAACTGTTAACAAAGCAATTTGTGGTCGAAGAAGTATCGGTCACAACAGAACAATGGAGGAATTAAGAAATGGCTCGTATTGCTGGTATTGATTTACCCAGAGACAAACGTGTCGAGATCGGCCTTACCTACATCTATGGTATCGGTCGTGTAAGTGCAAACAAGATTCTTGAGGAAGCAAAGGTTAACCCGGATACCCGTTGCCGTGATCTTACGGATGACGAGGTAAAGGCAATCAGTGAAGTGATCGATGGACAGTACATGGTAGAAGGTGATCTTCGCCGTGAAATCGCTCTGAACATCAAGAGACTTCAGGAAATCGGTTGCTACAGAGGTATCCGTCATCGTAAGGGACTGCCGGTTCGTGGCCAGAAGACCAAGACCAATGCCCGTACACGTAAGGGACCGAAGAAGACTGTTGCAGGTAAGAAGAAGTAATTAAACTGGTAACTATTCATTTTAGTAAATTAAAGAAAGTAGGTTAGTTTTATGGCAGCAAAGAAAGCAGCTCCGGCAGCTAAGAAAACAGCAAAAAAGCGTGTCAAGAAAAACGTTGAACATGGACAGGCACACATTCAGGCATCCTTCAACAATACGATCGTAACGTTGACGGACAGCGAAGGCAATGCTCTTTCCTGGGCATCTGCAGGTGGTCTGGGCTTCCGCGGTTCAAAGAAATCTACTCCTTATGCAGCACAGATGGCAGCTGAAACAGCAACAAAGGCAGCGCTTGTGCATGGGCTTAAGACAGTAGATGTATTTGTAAAAGGCCCGGGTTCAGGTCGTGAAGCAGCAATCCGTGCATTAAATGCAAACGGTCTTGAGGTAACAAGCATCCGTGACGTAACTCCGGTTCCGCACAACGGTTGCCGCCCGCCGAAGCGTCGTCGTGTATAATCATTAGGTCATTTAGTTGGAGGATAAATAACAATGGCAGTAAACAGAGTACCTGTACTGAAAAGATGTAGAGCGCTGGGCATTGATCCGTCCTTCCTGGGTGTGGAGAAGTATACACACACTAAAGAGTGGAAGAGCGAGGTGGATGGCCGCAAAAAAAATATCAATAAGAGACTGGACCGTCATGTAAACGAGTCCATCCGTGCAGCCAGAGGCGCAAACAAGAAGGTTAGCGAGTATGGTATGCAGCTGAAAGAGAAGCAGAAGGCTAAGTTCATCTACGGCGTTCTGGAGAAGCCTTTCCGTAACTACTATGCAAAGGCAGACCGTATGAAGGGTATGACCGGTGAGAACCTGATGATCCTTCTGGAGAGCCGTCTGGACAGCGTAATCTTCCGTATGGGCTTTGCTCGTACTCGTAAGGAAGCTCGCCAGGTAGTTGGCCACAAGCATGTACTGGTTAACGGCAAGAAGATCAACATTCCTTCTTACCAGATCAAGGCAGGCGATGTGATCGAGCTGACCGAGAAGGCAAAGGGACTGCAGCGTTTCAAGGATATCATTGAAGTAACCGAAGGCCGTATCGTTCCGGGATGGCTGGAAGTTGATTATGAAGCAAAGAAGGGTACCGTAAAAGAGCTTCCGACCCGCGAAGCAATCGATGTACCTGTAAACGAGATGCTGATCGTCGAGTTGTATTCCAAATAATCCGTAAACGGATAGTGATTGGTCAATAAACAGCGAATTGCTGTTTATTGATCGGATACAGTAGGAGCACAACTTCCATCAAAAAAAGGAGAAGAGCTACATGTTAGAATTCGACTTTGATAGCCCCAATATTGAAATTGTGGAGATCTCCGAGGATAAGAAGTACGGCAGATTCGTAGTGGAGCCTTTGGAGAGAGGTTACGGTATCACTCTGGGTAATTCCTTGAGAAGGATCATGCTGGCATCCTTACCCGGTGCAGCAGTGAGCCAGATCAAGATCGATGGTGTGTTGCACGAGTTTTCGTCGATCGACGGCGTAAAAGAAGATGTTCCTGAGATCATCATGAACATCAAGTCTCTGGCAATTCGCGATAACAGCGACAGCGACGAGCCGAAGAAAGCACACATTGACTTTGAAGGAACCGGCGTGGTAAGAGCTTCTGATATTCAGTTTGAAGATCCGGAAGTGACCGTGATCAATGAGGATCAGGTGATCGCAACTCTGAGCGGTTCGAAAGATACCAGACTGGAGATGGATCTGCTGGTTACCAAGGGACGCGGCTATGTCAGCGCTGACAAGAACAAGAGAGATGACTGCCCGATCGGAAGCATTGCAATCGATTCGATCTATACTCCGGTTGAGCGTGTGAATATGACTGTGGAGAATACCCGTGTAGGTCAGATCACAGACTATGATAAGCTGACTCTGGATGTTTACACCAACGGTTCCCTTTCTCCGGACGAGGCAGTAAGCCTTGCCGCAAAGGTGCTGAGTGAGCATCTGAAACTGTTCATCAACCTTTCTGCAAAGGGTCAGACAGCTCGTGTGCTGGCAGATCAGAATGTAGATCAGCAGAAGCAGACACTGACACTGAACATCGATGAACTGGAACTGTCTGTACGTTCCTATAACTGCCTGAAGCGTGCAGGCATCAATACGGTGGAAGAGTTAACCAACAAGACACCGGATGAGATGATGAAGGTACGTAACCTGGGCAAGAAGTCTCTGGACGAAGTGCTGGAGAAACTGAAGGAACTGGGACTTCACTTGAGAGACAGCGAAGAATAAGTAATACAAGAACAATCAAGGCACGACCGGTAAGACCAAAGAGCGCGGAAGTGTATAAGCTCCCGTATCACAGTAAGACCAAAGAGCATGTGATGCTGGGTTTCAAAAAATGAAGGGAGATAAAAACAATGGCAGATTACAGAAAATTAGGTAAGACTTCCAGCCAGCGTAAGGCGCTGCTGAGAAACCAGGTAACAATGCTGATCCTGAACGGCCGTATCACAACCACAGAGGCTCGTGCTAAGGAAGTTAAGAAGATCGCAGAGAAGTTGATCGCTCTGGCAATCAAGGAGAAGGACAACTTCGAGACCACTACCGTTAAGGTAAAGGTTCCTCAGAAGGATAAGGATGGCAAGCGTGTTAAAGAAGAAAAAGACGGCAAGAAAGTAACCGTTTTTGACGAAGTAGAGAAAGAGATCAAGAAGGATCTTCCTTCCAGACTGCACGCTCGTCGCCAGATGCTGAAGGTTCTGTACGATGTAACTGAAGTACCGACCGAGAAGGCAGGCAAGAAGCGCAACACCAAGAAGGTTGATCTGTGCGGTAAGATGTTTGATGAGATCGCACCGAAGTATGCAACTCGTAACGGTGGTTTCACTCGTATCGTAAAGGTTGGACCGCGTAAGGGTGATGCTGCGATGATGGTAATCCTTGAGCTGGTATAAGTTTTAAGGTAACTGTAATTGTAGAACGGCTGTATCATTCGATGCAGCCGTTTTTTGATAAATAAGATATGTCAGGGACGGACACATTATTCCGTGTAGTCGAAAACGGAATTCAAAATATCATAGCGCAGCTCGGAAAGATGGATTATCTGCATCTTTTATTGCTGAGCGCGCTGGGCGTGGGTGTACTGATCGTGATCTTTGGCGTGATCCGACAGGCCATCCGTAAAAAAATGGAATTTTTCTGGGGAACATTGGCAGCATTGTGTGCAGGAATGGTGCTTTTTTTCTGTATTATGGCATCCTCCGCCGGAACGATCGTGTTTCTGCCGGATGAGGAGCCGGAAAGCGTTGCCATCCGTTTTGTGCAGAGCTATATGGAGAATGATGCAAGCACGATGATCGATATTCCTGAAGGAAACGACGCCAATGAAAAACTGGTCTATGATGCGTTGCGTAGCAGTTTTTCCGTGCGTGCGGCAGGAGAGATACAGATCGAAGGCCGACATGCGGTTCAGAATCTTGAGGTTACTTATCTTGATCTGAAACAGCTGACACCGCAGGTAAAGACTCGTGCGGAACAAAACATTGCGGACTATGTTGCGAACCACAGTAACGAAGAGATTTACGACGAGAATGACAATTACCGCTCGGGCTTTATGGAAGATGCGTATAGTAAGGCAGTACGCTCAACATTGTCCGAGGTAACGAAATATTACACAACGGTAGAGGTTCCGTTGCAGTTGACCTATGAGAACGGGCATTGGCAGACCAGACCGGATGAGCAGATGAACATGGCTTTTTCCGGCGGTATTGCCACACTGGATACCTTTGCCAACAATATGAAGAGCGAGGCGCTTTCAGAGATCACCTATATCCCCAAGAGATATATCTTGCCGGAGGATATGCTGGTGGCGCCGGCACCGAATGAGGCAAAGTACGGAGTAACGGCAGACATCAATGAGATCAAAGAGTTATATGCGTCATCAAAACTGACAGAGGGCAGGACCTTCTTTTGGGATGAAACAGCGGAGTTTAAAGGTAAGGAATTTCGCTATTATGTAGACGATACGATTTTTACCGTGGCATGGAAGGAACTGTATATGGGCAAATACTGTGCCTTTGCGGAAGTCTTTATCGCGGATCCGTCCCAGTTCCGCCGCAAGATCGCCGCGGATATGTTCGGTTCCGGAATACAGAAAACGGCAACACAGTTGGCGCGTGAGAGCAATGCCGTGATCGCGATGAACGGCGATTATTATAAATACCGCTCGGAAGGGATCATGGTGTATCAGAGAGAATTGTATCGTTTCCGTCCGCGACAGTTGGAATGCTGCCATATCAATACGGCCGGGGATCTGCTGTTTACCTATGCCGGTGAACTGGCAACGGAAGAAGCAGCAAGGGAGTATATTGCGCAGAACGATGTGCTCTTTACGCTGACCTTCGGACCGGTTTTGGTTGCCAACGGGGAACTGCACAGCTTTGCAAGGGATTATCTGCTGGGGCAGGGAATGCAGTACTATTCCCGGGCAGCGATCGGGCAGAGCGGATCATGCCATTATCTGCTGATGAACCTGAACTACGGTTACGGATCCCGCGGCGCAACGCTTGCGGAAGAGGCCAATATTATGCTGGGCAAGGGCTGTGAGAATGCGTATACCCTGGACGGCGGTCAGACGGCGGAAATGGTGATCCAGAATAAAGTATTTAATGCAATTGATTACGGCAACGAGCGACTGGTCAGCGATATCATATATTTTGCTACGGCGTTGCCGGAGGAGGAGAACAGGTAATGGAACCGATCTCCATCATTATAGGAGCAACCGAAATCCCATGGAAGAGCATCGTGCTGGTGCTCTCCGTACTGGCGGCATTTTTCCTGAGCTATTCGTTGTATGCGGCACAGAAAGGCGGCCGGATCGGCATGTGGATCTGTGCACCGCTGGCGACCTTTTTTTCGCTGGTGTTTTGCCGGGCCTTGTACTGGTATTGCAACAAAGAGCAGTACAATGATTTTACGGTGGCGATGCGAGATCTCACGCCGGACGGATTTATTATGCTGGGAATCCTGCCCGGGGTGGTGCTGGCATCAGCATTGATCCGACTGATACGCCTGAACAAGAGTCTGCCGGCGATGCTGGATGCTTGGGCACCCGGTGTAGCGCTGGGAATGGGACTGGCTGAATTGATGTGCCTGTTTGATATCCGTTGCCGGGGTAAGGTGGTGGTGAGCTCACCGGTCTTTTGCCATCTGCCGTTTGCGGCGCCGATGGCAATGCCGCAGGGCGGTGTGGAATATCGTTTTGCGACCTTCTTTGTGAGTTTTCTGGTGATGCTCGGCATTATGAAACTGTGTATCGAGTTTTATACGGCGAGACGGGAAGAAAAGGGATGTACGGCGGCGCTGTTTCTGCTGCTGTATTCGGCATCCGGTTTTATCCTGGACAGCACCAGGTACGACGCCGGATATTTTCCGTTTAACGGATTTGTCAGCGTATTGCAGATCTTTGCGGGACTGTCCATCCTGGCACTGGCCATCGCCTTTTGCGTACGGATGCTGAAAAAGCGCGGCTTTGTATGGTATGTGATCCCCTGGTGGGTGGCGATGCTGGTGGCAATGGGAGCGACCGGCTATCTGGAATACCTGGTGCAGCGCTACGGCGACCGGTATCTGCTGTGGTACAGCCTGATGTCCGTGAGCAGTCTGGCAATGGTGTTGCTGGTGTATGCGATGTATGCGCTGGGCCGGAATAAGCCGGAAGCCACCGAAGAAAAAGTCGAGGAGATCGCAGAAGAAATCACGGAAGAAATCATAAAAGAGAAGCCGGAGATCGCAGCAGTCACTGAAACGTTGACCGATGAAGAAGAGCCGGAAACCAATGCGACTGCGGTGCCGGCAGGATTGGCAGCGGTCAGCGCGGTTTTGGCAGCGCTCGGATTCTCGGCACTGCTGTTTTCGAAGAATAAGAAGGATTAACGAATGGGTATCATCCATATCAACAAAGTAAAATATGAATATATCCGCCGGGATGAAGAGAACAACGTGGAGGGCATCACCACGGCGGTGGACGGCGTGAGCCTGGCGGTAGAGCCGGGGGAGTTCATCGCGATCCTGGGGCATAATGGCTCCGGCAAATCCACACTGGCAAAGCATCTCAATGCCATCCTGTGCCCATCGGAAGGCAGCGTGGTGGTAGACGGTATGGATACGCAGGACGAAGATCACCTGCTGCAGATCCGGCAGACGGCGGGAATGGTTTTCCAGAATCCGGATAACCAGATCATCGGACAGATCGTGGAAGAGGATGTGGGATTCGGCCCCGAGAATATGGGAGTGCCGACGAAGGAGATCTGGGAGCGGGTAGAAGAAAGCCTGAAAGCGGTGGGGATGTATGAGTACCGCAGCTATTCGCCCAACAAGCTCTCCGGCGGACAGAAGCAGCGCGTGTCCATTGCATCCGTGATCGCGATGCACCCGAAGTGCATCATATTGGATGAGCCGACGGCGATGCTGGATCCCATGGGGCGCAAGGAAGTGATCCGTGCAGTGCGTGCACTCAATGACGTGGAAAAGATCACGATGATCCTGATCACGCATTATATGGAAGAAGTGATCTATGCCGACCGCGTCTTCGTGATGGATAAGGGCAAGGTGGCTATGAGCGGTACGCCGAAGGAGATCTTTTCGCGCGTATCGGAGCTGCGGGATCTGCGTCTGGATGTGCCGCAGGTAACGGAACTGGCGTATGAACTGAAGTGTGCAGGGCTGCCGCTGCCGGACGGGATACTGACCCGTGAGGAACTGACGGAAGCGTTGCAGAAGGTACGAAAAATGCGTGACAGACGGGAGCAGGAATAACCGGCGGTAGAGATAAGATTATGGAAGATATGAAACTTATTGCAGACCATTTGGTCTATGAATATAATAAGGGAACCAATCAGACGGTGCGGGCGCTCGACGATGTGAACTTTGTGATCCGGACGGGCGAGTTCATCGGTCTGATCGGACATACGGGCTCGGGCAAGTCGACGCTGGTGCAGCATTTGAATGCGCTGCTCAAACCGGACAGCGGTACCATCTATTATGACGGTGCGGATGTCTTTGAAAAAGGCTATGACCGCAAAGCCCTGCGCGGCAAGGTCGGTCTGGTCTTTCAGTATCCGGAGCATCAGCTGTTTGAAGAGACGGTCTTTAAGGAAGTCTGCTACGGCCCGATCAATATGGGGCTGGATACCAAGGAAGTCGAGATGACGGCCTATGCGGCGATCAAGCGCGTGGGACTGCCGGACGAATGCATCGACCAGTCGCCCTTTGATCTGTCCGGCGGGCAAAAACGCCGTGTGGCGATCGCCTCGGTACTGGCGATGAAGCCGGAGATCTTGGTGTTGGATGAGCCGACGGCAGGCCTGGATCCGAAAGGGCGGGACGAACTGCTCTCGATGATCGTGGAATTGCGGGAAAAGGAAGGCATCACCGTGGTGCTGGTGTCCCATTCCATGGAAGATGTGGCCGAGTATGTGGAACGCATCATCGTAATGGACAAAGGCAAGATCCTGTATGACGATGTGCCGAAGGCGGTCTTTTCCCACGCAGAGGAACTGGAAGCCATCGGATTGGCCGCACCGCAGGTCACCTATATTTTGAAAGATCTGAAAGCCGCCGGCTTCGATGTGGACACGACCGGCATCACGCTGGCGGAAGCAAAGGAAACGATATTACAGGCATTAACTTGGAAACATTGAACCCAACGAGGACCAACATTGTTAAGAGACATTACCATCGGACAATATTATAGCGCAGATTCCGTACTGCACCGCATGGACCCGCGGACCAAACTGCTCGGCACGATGATCTATCTGGTGTCACTGTTTTTGTTTGATTCGGCGCCGGTCTATGCTTTGGCAGCCGTTTTTCTGGGCGTTGTGATCATGCTTTCCAAGGTGCCGTTTTCCTATATGGTAAAGGGGCTGAAGTCCATCCTGTTTTTGCTGCTCTTTACGGTGTTTATGAATATGCTGTTTGTAAAAGGCGAGGTGATCTGGTCCTTCTGGAAACTGCAGGTGACCAGGGAAGGATTGCGGAAGTCTGGGTTTATGGCAGCCCGCCTGATCCTGCTGATTTTAGGCTCCAATCTGATGACGCTGACCACCACACCGACCCGCCTGACCAATGCGATGGAATCGGTGATGAAACCGTTAAAACTCATCAAGGTGCCGGTGCACGAGATCGCGATGATGATGTCGATCGCGCTGCGGTTCATTCCCATCCTTTTGGATGAGACGGACAAGATCATGAAGGCGCAGCTGGCGCGAGGAGCCGACTTTGAAAGCGGCAATTTGATCAGGAAAGCCAAGAGTATGGTGCCGGTGCTGGTGCCGCTCTTTATCTCGGCATTCCGCCGGGCCAACGATCTGGCGATGGCGATGGAAGCCCGCTGCTATCACGGCGGCAAGGGGCGGACGCAGATGAAACCGCTGAAATATGCCGGAAGGGATTTTGCGGCGTACGCGGTGCTGCTGTTGTATCTGGCCGGTGTGATCGTGATTGGGAAATTTTTATAAAGGCGGGTTCTGACTTGCACTTTGCTTGCACTCTCTTAGGTAAAATGAGTTCAACATAACAAAAGAGATGGGGCTCTGTAGAGAGGCATTCGAAGGGATAAAAGGAGGAACCGCATTATGGCACAGTCATTAGAGCAGATCATTCGAAACAGAGAAGAATTGGAAAACAGCGCATTTGGGCGTACCTATCTGGCGCTGCAAACCGATGAAGAAAGGCTGGCATTCTTTGAGGAGGCAACCGTCAGTCATATTTCCACGGATGAAAGAGAAAAGCTGTTCCGGTGTATGAAAGATTTTGTCAATCCGCTTACCAAGGACAATCAGCCGGATCACGAAATGTTTGAAAAGCGACTGAATGCGATCCTGGAGAGAAGATTTGAGATGCGTCTGAAAGCCGGACAGGAGATCGAAGAGATCATGCAGTCGGATCTTTTTGATAACACGGCGGAGAATTTCAAGGAAAAATGCATCGTGGAAGGCGTCGAGGCCGGTGATGCTGCAATCCGATTCAGCGAAATGGGCGCGATGCTCAATAACGATGAAATGTGCAGGGATTTCTTTGAGACCTATTGCGAGAAGTACGGACAGTCGGTGAATGAGAAGAAACTGAATGATAAGATGTTCCAAACGATCGCATTGGTCGGAGCGCAGTATGAAGCGAAAAGACTGGAAGAGAGTTCACCGAAGGATCGCGAGCGTCACGCATTGATGGATGAAACCGGATCGATCATACCGGCCAAAGACAAAGTGAAGCTGACGCAGGACGACCAGGATCGGATAGAAAATAAGCTCGAGCAGGTCAAGAAGAATAATGATAACCTTTATCAGGACAGGATCGCGAGTGCAGAAGCAAAAAGTGCTCTGGACAAGTTCAATACCAAGCGATCCAAGATCTTTCTGGGAAGAGAATCGAAGGAACATAAAGAACTGCGTGAGGCAGCAGAGACTTATCAGGAGAAACTGAAGGCATTTCAGGATTCCCGCGAGTCAGATCCGGATAAAAAGCTTCTTGCGATGCAGGAACTGGAAAAAGCAGCCGAGACGATGCAGGATAAGGTGGACAAATATCAGAAAGAAAAGCGCAAAAGTCCCAATACTCCGGCAGGTCAGGATCGATTGGAAGGCGCGATCAAACTGGGCGAGATCGCTGCAAATATGAAAGAGCAGATGCGTAAGGAACGGGAAGCGATGCAGGCGAACGGACCGGAGATCGGTATCGGCCGGCAGTCCGAGGCAAGTGAGAACGAGATCGTCCGGAAAAAGACCAATGTATCTGAGCTGATGGACCTGGAAAATATCGGTAAGGAGAAGGAAACACACCAGCGTGCATCAACAAAGACAGAACCGCAGGTACAGAAAACAGGACAGAAACACAAATAAACACGGGGTGAAAATACAGAAGGAGGCCTTCGGACGGAGCAGACCGTTCGGGGGTCTTTTTCTGTAAAATTTCGGTATATCCGGTAGAGAAATTGCGGTAGTCAGGGGATGGGAAATATGCTACACTACAGGAAAGTTCGGACGAGAGGGGGAGCTTGATATGAGCTATGATCTGACATTCTTTAAGTATTCGAAGAAACCTCGTATGGCAGCAGGCAAGATCTATGCTTCGCTGATGGACGGGCAGGAAGTGCCGGGATTGGAGCCGGTTCCGGAAGCCGAAGTGCGCTCGGACTTTAAGGAATGCTTTGCGGATTGGAAGGTGACGGACGGAGCAGTGTCGGATTTTGAAAAGGACAACATTTCATTTCAATTGTCCTTCGGTCCGAGCCATACCAGAGTCGATTTCTATGGGGATTATATCAACTATCGTTCAACGATTCATGACATTCGAACGCTGCTGTCCGGCAAATACGGAATGCATATGTATGATGCGCAACAGGATGTGCTGCGTGAAGTGATCGGCCAAAAGACGGCATATGATCGTGCGTGTGAGATCCGGAGACTTTTGGCGGAACGAATGGCAAAGACCGGCTATGTTGACGGTAAGCGCGAGACGGAAGACGCCGTTCTTCGCATGTGGTTTCAGGTGTACGAGCAGAATAAAAAAGATGTTGTGACCGTTCGACCGTATTTCGATATGAAATATCCGGCGCTGGACCGGCTGGCGTACGAGATCCGGGGAAAAGCATGGGAAGGCACAAGTAAGTACGACGTCGCGCTGGCATGCTCTTTTGCAATCACCGACGCATCGGACAAAGCGATAAAGGATCCGTGCTATGGATTAAAGAACGGCGAGGATCCGACAGCGTTGGCAGAGCAGGTCTGGGGAGATATCGAAAAATATGTATTGCCGATCTTTGACAGGGCAGACACGATAAGCAAATATGAGGAAGTGTATCTGGATAAGTCGGTGAAAGCGGTGCGGCCGAATGTATATCAAAGACCGTATTACGAGATGGCATTTGCAATCCTGAACCGGGGGACGCTGGAAGAAAAGAAACTGGTGAAACTTCTGCAAAAAGCAGAGAAAGAGGATAACGGATTTGATGCGTCGGCCGGCGATCGGGTCCGTAAGATACTGGCGGAAAAACGGTAACAGCAGGAAACCATGATCAAAGGAGGGGGATGACTATGGTAGAACACATCGCAGGTGTAGCAATCGGACTGAAGCTGGTAAACGGAAAATTAAGGCCATCGAAAGGAAAGTATGCCTGGATCGGAGCGATCATTTTTGTTATTTTGATGATCGCATTTTCGGTAGCGGCGATCGTTATGCTGGTACGGGGCAATCCGGAAGGGATCATACCACTCATCGCGGCGCTGTCAAGTGCCTACATCTTATCCATCAGCAGGCTCTTCCAGAAAGACAGCGATTACAGCATCACATTTCCGGACGGAACGCTGGGCACTCTGTCGCTGGTGTACAAAGGCAAGCCGGTTATGGTTCGGTACAGCCTGGATCGTGAAGGCCTGTTCCGTTATGCGGATAACGCAAAGAAGTTGGATTGCGTGGCTTACGCGGACGGCAGTCCTATGAGCAATCATACAAAATACAAGATCATAAATTATCTGGCTTTTGTATTGAAATCGAACGATCTGTTATCCAAGGAGGTAACGGTGTCCTACGAGAGAAAAATGTAAGGAAGCATCTGTACGCATCCGTTTTATACCACAGATGTAAAGTTTTGCTGAAATGAGGATGTTAAAGGCGGATCGAAAGATC